>JBKBOP010000042.1:0-8118 GCA_046293575.1 Flavobacterium sp.
CCCGTAAGCTTATTGTTACAGTCCCCTGCATGCAGGGGACTGGAAAGTTCTTTTGAAAAAAAGTAGTTCTTGTTATCTCAATATGTTAAGATATTAGCCCGCCTATGGCGTGGCAGTTATGAGTTGGGAGTTAAGAGTAATTAGCAGAGCTGATTACTGAAAACTGAGAACTGAAAACTATAGATTTAAGGTGGTTATTGCGGCGGGGCTCACCTCTTCCCATTCCGAACAGAGAAGTTAAGCCCGCCTGCGCAGATGGTACTGCAATTTGTGGGAGAGTATGTCGCCGCCTTGTTTTAAAAACCCTTCATCAACCGATGAAGGGTTTTTTGTTTTCAAAGAAATAGGTATGGAGTGGTTGAAACTCTTTCTGGAAATAGGAGTTAGGAGGCTGTTACAAATAGTGATAGTAGAATAGAATGATTTAATACCTGCTAAATTGAACTAAGTGTTTGTTTCAAGGTCTTTAATATACTCTTCATATTCGAAAAAAAATAATTCAAAAGCGGACATTTTTTCATTAAAAAAATCATGAACTGTCGGCCAAGTTGAGCGATTATTAATGCTGACATTATTGAGTTCTACCCAAATCCGACTTATACATTTTCCATTATCTAAGAAATAATTTTTTTCGAAGATAGGGTCTGCTAGATAATCTGAATGAAGGAGGTGTTTTAGGCTCTCCATTTTTTCATAATATATGCTTCTTTTCTCATCATCTTTTGGTTCGATATCAAACATAACCATTGCTTTTTTGTTGTCAACATAAAATTTAAAACTAACATCCTTTATTTTGGTGTTGTATAAAAGCCATTTTCTTGGATATCTATCAGAGAACTGCGTCCAAAATTCCTTTTTAATTTTTTGTGCTTCTTCTTTACTATACATTATTTTATGACGCTTACTTTCATTTGAATATTTAATAATGGAAATTCACCAGCATCTATTTCTTGAGAGCCAATTAAATCTACTACATCAAAACCTTTGACCACTTTTCCGAAAACGGTATGTTCACCGTCAAGATGATGGCTACCATTTTTATTTTGAATGATATAAAACTCAAATGGGTTGCTTAATTTTTCAGGATTGTCATCCCAGCTTCGAGCTGCAGCCAAAGCACCATGATGATGTTTAAGAGATTTATTAAATTCAGCAGGTATTAAATATTTCCCAATATTCTTTTTGAACTTCCCTGTGGCCTTTTCATCTGAATTACCTCCTTGAATGATAAAGTTTTTAACCACTCTGTGAAAATAGGTAGTGTTGAAGTATCCTCTTTTGGTTAGGTATATAAAGTTGGCTCTATGAAGAGGTGTTTCATCAAACAAAAGAATTTCAATGTCACCCAAACGAGTCTCAAAAAGTACTTTTTTCTCTTGATTTTTTTCACCATACCATTTCAAAAAGGGTATAATATTTTCATTTGTTAATTTAGTTTTTTCTATATCAAAACGTTTATCCTTTTCATTTGAGATAGAAATTATCTCGTTTTTTTGCTCAATTTTATTATCGTGTGTATCTTTATTTTCATTTTTACAGGAACAGATTATAAGAAACAATGTAATTGCAACGGGAAGATGGAATTTCATGACTTTTTAAAATATCTACCAAAAATAGAAAAAGTATCCTTGCCAGCTATGGATGCCCATTTAAAAATGGCACCTATTGAGCGAATGGATAGTTTAAGAAAATTAAACAAAGAACATTTGAATCCCAAAATTGCAGCGGTATTGATGTTGGTGTATCCAAAAAATCGTAAAAGTCATGTTGTACTCATTATTAGAAATTCATATCCAGGCGTTCATTCTTCTCAGATTGCTTTTCCTGGAGGTAAAATTGAACTTACTGATATTAATTTAGCACAAACTGCCAAAAGGGAAACTGAGGAAGAAGTGGGTGTTCCCTCAAGTTCAGTAGAAGTAGTAAGGCAGTTTACCGAGGTTTATATTCCGCCAAGTAATTTTATGGTAACTCCTTTTTTAGGATTTACAGAGCACACTCCTTCATTTAAACTTCAGATTGATGAAGTAGCAGGAATCATTGAAATGCCCCTCGAAGAGTTGTTTGATGATCGAATTTTGGTTCAAAGACGACTCATGACTTCTTATTCTGTGGCTGTAGATGTGCCTGCTTTTAAAGTGCAAGAACATATTGTTTGGGGAGCAACAGCCATGATGATAAGTGAGCTAAAAGAAACCTTTAAGTTAGTTTTATAGTTTTCAGCAATGACTGAGGATTTTATTACGCTTTTTAATTTGTAAATTCGCATTTAAAAAATAAACTAAACTTTATGAGTTGTATAAAAAGAAATCCGTTTGGTCATATACTATTTCTAAAAAGATGGCTAATTAGGGTATTTGGAGTTCTTACACATAACAGATACAGAGGGTTTAATGAGCTTCA
The DNA here is from genome assembly GCA_046293575.1 of Flavobacterium sp. Classification (GTDB taxonomy): domain Bacteria; phylum Bacteroidota; class Bacteroidia; order Flavobacteriales; family Flavobacteriaceae; genus Flavobacterium. The sequence continues at coordinate 2,404 of JBKBOP010000042.1, forward strand.
TATTGAAGGTTCTGAAATAATTAAGAATTTACCAGAAACTAACGTTTTATTTATTTCCAATCACCAAACCTATTTTGCTGATGTAGTAGCTATGTTTCATGTTTTCAATGCCAGCTTAAGCGGAAGGGTGGATAGTATAAAAAACGTAGGCTATTTGTGGAAACCCAAAATGAACATTTATTATGTTGCGGCTAGTGAAACGATGAGAGAGGGTTTTTTACCCAGAATATTGGCTTATGCGGGTGCCATTACTGTTGAGAGAACCTGGAGAGCTAAAGGGAAAGAAGTTCAAAGAGAAGTGAATCCTAACGATACAGAAAATATTAAAATTGCATTGAAAGATGGATGGGTCATTACCTTTCCACAGGGAACCACCCGGTCTTTTAAACCTGTTAGAAAAGGAACGGCTCACATTATCAAGCAACATAAACCTATCGTAGTGCCTATTGTGATTGATGGATTTAGAAGGTCTTTTGACCGTAAAGGTTTAAGAGTTAAGAAAAAGGGAATTCTTCAATCCATGGTAATTAAAGAGCCTTTACAATTTGATTACGATAACGAAAGTATTGAAGAAATTGTTGAGAAAATTGAATTTGCCATTGAGCAACATGCCTCATTATTAAAAGTAATTCCCGTTGAAGTATTAAAAGAACAAGAAGAATTGGATCAAGATAGACGTTGGAGATATTAAATCAATAGTCAATTTTCTTAAGCTCTTCATAGTTTTTAAAAAGCCTTTTTAAAAGAATTCCATAAATAATCTTGTAGAAAACCCATAGCAAAACTACAAAGATGGCAAGGAGAATGAGAACGGAAACAAACATAGTTAAGTAAAAGAAATTTTCATTTCCATTACGAATCATGTTTTGATTCATCTCTATAAATTTTTCATCATAATTCATTTGAATCCAGAATACCAAAAAGGTTGTTACTATGGTATATCCAATTACGATTTTGATATAAGCTTGAACCGTCTTTCTTGTCCTAATGATACTCTTGATAAGCTCATTAACAGAACTCGTTGTGTTGATTTTATTGTAATTGATATAAAACAATACTATAAAAAATACAATAATCATATAACTGATTACTTCGGAGATGGTCATAAAATTAAATCTATCAAATGATTTAAATTCATCTAAAGTTCCAGTATGTTTCATTATCATTGAAAGTGCTATCCAGAGGAAAAGCTCTAGAACACTAATGATAAAAATCCATTTTACGATGGATGAAGATTTTTTATGAAGCATTTCATAAATATCTTTTTCGTTATACTGACGGAATTCATTTCCCCTTTTTTTCCAGTCTTGTTTGAGAATATCTAGCTCTTCCATGGTTCAGGGATTTAATATTTTTTTCAATTTTCCTTTAATTCTATTCATTTTGACTCTTGCGTTCACTTCGCTAATTCCTAGTGTCTCTGAGATTTCTTCATAATCTTTCTCTTCCAAATACATAAAAATTAATGCTTTCTCAATATCGTTGAGTTGTTGTACGGCTTTATATAAAAGCTTGATGTTTTCTTCTTGTTCAAAATTGTATTCTTCTTGTTTTAAGAAATAGCTTTTATCTTCAATAGAAACTGTGCTTACTGTTCTGGTACTTTTTCTAAAGAGTGTAATTGCGGTATTCAAAGCCACTCGATACGCCCAAGTTGAAAATTTTGAATCACCTCTGAAATTTGGAAAAGCTTTCCATAATTGGATAGTGATTTCTTGAAATAAATCCTGATGAGCATCTTCACTATTTGTATACAGTCTACAAATCTTGTGAATAATGTTCTGGTTGTCTTTTAGTTGCTTGACAAAAGAAGTCTCAAGTGATTCAGCCATGTTTAATAAGTAGATAAACTTACAATATTGTTACATTTTCATTTAATCACTATTTTGTTTTTCATGATTAATTAGGATACCTACAAATTTAATATATCCTTCCAATCCATCTTTTTGCTGATTTAATTTTAAAAACCGATCATAAAAACCTTTAAACAGTGGTTCCATTGGGTTTTTATGTAGCTCCCAAAAGTCTTTTGTCTCTTGATAGTTTTTTAAAACACCGGGATTTATTTTATTCCAATAAACATCTTTTTTTTCAGATTGATGTTTTTCAAGGCCTCTCATCAAATATTTCAAAGCATAAGTATAGCCTGAATAGTTGAAATAGACATCTTCACTATTCATTGAAATTAAAACACCAATAAAATTTGCTTCACTTTCGGCGGCATACCCCATTTGATGTGACATCTCATGAAGGGTAGTTGTTGGCAAGTTGTATTTGGGTAACATTCCATTGATTTGAGCCTCATTCGTAAACGGATTAAGGTAACCTCCAAACCCCATATAGCTTAAAGGTACCCGAAACAATGAGTTTTTAATACTTGGTTGGTTGTATTTTAAGAAGGGATATTGTAAATTTATATTCCTATAACTTTCAACTGCAATACTAAAAATTTCTTCATTATCAAAAGGGATAATCACCTTTTCAAGACTGTCTCTAGTAATTTTTACATGAAGTTCATTGGTTTTATCAATCCAATTTAATGTAAAATGTTCCAATTCCTCCAATGTGTATTTTTTATCGATGTTGAGTTTTTCGGTCAATGGAATTCGCTGATAATTCAATCCCCAGGTGAGATGAAAAACCAAGGAGAGAATGGACATGAATGTAAGCAACTTGATAATTTGGTTTTTTGTTTCAAGTTTCCAGTTTTTTCTGGTTTTCCAAATCCAACCCAAACAATAGAAAATAAGTCCCATATACATTATATCTCCAATAGAAATAGAAGTCCACCCCGTTATCATTCTAAAAAAACGTGCAATATATTGATAGATTCCCTCACTGTAATATCTTTCTACACTCCTCGGAAATCTTGAAATAATTTGAATACCAATGATTTGAACAATGATCATTATTGGCCAAAATAGCTTTTGATATTTTTTTATTTTTCTCATGTTTTCAAATGTACACCAAACCCTGAACTTATTCATTTCGATAAAATAGAATTAACGGATTATTTAAATTTAAATGTTAATTTGTTGTTTATTTAGAATAAATAAAAACAAATATTTTTATTTTTGTAATTCATTTTTCAACTATGGGCAAGTCAAAAAAATTTGAAAAAGTTGTTTACTTCTGCGATGGCAAAAAGTGTTGTAAATACAATAGTGAAATTAAAGATTGTCTACATGATCTTGTGAAAGAGAATGAACTTAAGAAGAAAGTGGTCATTGAAAAAATGAAATGCCAAGGCATGTGCAAACAAGCTCCTGTGGTTTGCATCCATAAAAAGGAGTGCGTTGGCAAAGTATCTTCAAAAGAAGTTAAGAAACTCTTCGAAAAACATATTGCGTGAGGTAAAATGTTTATATATAATTAACTTTGTACTTTTAAAAATTAAAAGTTAATTACATACATGAATACATCCATAAGAACCCTCGAACCCAAATCCCTTTGGAATAAATTCGCCGATTTAAATGCGGTACCAAGACCTTCCAAAAAGGAAGAACGAGTTATTGCGTTTATGATGGATTTTGGAAAGCAATTAGGTTTAGAAACCTTTACAGACGACGTGGGTAATGTCATCATCAAAAAGCCTGCAACACCCGGTATGGAAAACCGAAAAACCATTGTCATGCAGTCGCATTTGGATATGGTGCATCAGAAAAATAATGATACCATTTTTGATTTTGATACACAGGGCATTGAAATGTATGTCGACGGTGATTGGGTGAGAGCCAAAGGTACTACTCTCGGAGCTGATAACGGCTTAGGAGTTGCCACCATCATGGCTATTTTGGAAAGTAACGATATTCCTCATCCTGCCATTGAAGCTCTATTTACTATTGATGAAGAAACTGGTATGACGGGAGCAATGGGACTCAAAGGGGGATTATTGCAAGGTGAAATCCTACTGAATTTAGATACCGAAGAAGATGATGAAATTGATATAGGTTGTGCGGGTGGACTGGATTTTACAGCCAACAGAACCTACTCATTGGAAGAAACTCCCGAACATTCTTTAGGTTTTATAATTACCGTTAAAGGACTTTCTGGAGGTCATTCGGGAATGGATATTCACAAAGGATTGGGCAATGCTAATAAAATCATGAACCGGTTGTTGTTTGATGGTTTTGAAAACTATGGGTTGCAAATTGCAGAGATTCAAGGTGGTAGTCTTCGAAATGCCATTCCCAGAGAGAGTGTGGCTAAAGTCATTATTGCTTCTATGTATGATGGTGCTTTTCAATTGGACATGAAGGAATTGATTGAAGAGATTCGCTCTGAATTTAAGACCACAGAACCCAAATTGATCATTGACATTACAACCTCAGAGTTGCCTACTCATGTGATGGATTTAGGCGTACAAGAAGGATTAGTTCGTGCTTTGTATGCAGCACATAATGGAGTATATCGCATGAGTGTTGATATGCCTGATTTGGTGGAAACCTCCAATAATATTGCTAAAGTAATGGTGGGGGACGGAAAGATTTCTGTGCAATGTCTAACCCGTTCTTCGGTAGAAACATCAAAATTTGACTTGGCCAATGCCCTTCGTTCCGCTTTTGAATTAATGGGTTGTGAGGTGAATTTTAGTGGTAGTTATCCAGGGTGGACCCCCAATGTAAACTCTCCGATTTTAAAAGTGCTTACCGATATTTATGAAAAACAAAATGGAGAACCTGCACGAGTAGTTGCTTGTCATGCTGGATTGGAGTGTGGTATCTTAGGTCAAAATTATCCTGAAATGGATATGATTTCGTTTGGACCAACCATTCATGGGGCTCACTCTCCTGATGAACGAGCTTCCATTTCATCAGCTCAAAAATACTGGAAGTTTGTATTAGAGATATTGGAGAATATACCAGTGAGGTAGTATTCAGTTTTCAGTCTCAGTCTCAGTCTCAGTTTTCAAGATTAAAAAATCTTTTTATAAGTCAAACTGTGGTTTTTCCAGCGTTTAATTTATAGTAAGAGGATTTACTTTCTTAAACGGAAACCCTTGCTTTTTGCCATCACCACTGGTTTCAGCATAGAGACTGTCCGGAGTGATGAGGGTGTAGGTAATTTTTTTTGGGAAATCGTGTTCTAGGTTTTCAAAGACGAGTTCGTTAGCTGTGTTTTTGATGGCGGTAAATACAACGGCTTTATCGTTGTTTTGTCCATTAGCCATGACCGTATACATCCATTTGTCCATTTTGAAGAGTACGATTTCTTCAGAAAACAGGGTGTCTTGGTCTTTGATTAAGGTGCTAATTGCTTCTAGTCGCTTATAAGTGTATCCTTCTTTAGTAGTGTTGTCAGAGACCCACCAAGTTTCGGTGAAAGTACCGTTTTCAGTTTCGTTTTGCCAAGTGCCCAAAAGCCAATCGACTTCTTTTAGTTTTTTCTCTTCAGATTGATTCCATTGCACACAGGAAATGAATGTTAAACTAATAAACAGTATATATAAGATGTTTTGGGTTTTCATAGGATGGATTTAGTTCACAATACTACAAAAAACATTGGAAATAGAAAGTTGATTGCAGCGGTAAAATGTCGTATTTTTGCACACCAAAATACCTTATTAGGATGATGTTAGAAAGATTACAATATGTAAAACAGCGGTTTGATGAGATTTCAGATCTTGTTATTCAGCCTGATGTGATTGCAGACCAGAAACGGTATGTGCAATTAAATCAAGAATACAAGCATTTGAAAGGACTTGTTGACAAGCGT
>JBKBOP010000042.1:8343-16315 GCA_046293575.1 Flavobacterium sp.
TCCATATTTGCGGGGGATTTATACCGTATGTACACTAAGTATTGTGAAAATAAAGGTTGGAGAACTTCTCTGGTAGATATGAATGAGGGTACAGCTGGTGGATTTAAAGAAGTCATTTTTGAGGTGACTGGAGAAGATGTTTACGGGACTCTAAAATTTGAAGCTGGTGTTCACCGAGTACAGCGTGTACCTCAAACCGAAACTCAGGGCCGGGTGCATACTTCTGCGGCTACCGTCATGGTATTGCCTGAGGCCGAAGAGTTTGATGTGCAGATTGATATGAACGATGTCAGAATTGATTATTTCTGTTCGTCGGGGCCAGGTGGACAATCGGTAAACACAACAAAGTCTGCGGTGAGGATGACCCATATTCCCACAGGACTTGTGGCTCAATGTCAGGATGAAAAATCGCAACACAAAAATAAAGACAAAGCATTGACTGTTTTGCGTTCGCGTTTGTATGAAATGGAGCTGGCCAAAAAACAAGCTGAGGATGCAACCAAGCGTACCTCTCAAGTAAGTAGTGGCGACCGTTCTGCTAAAATCCGCACGTATAATTATGCTCAAGGACGAATCACCGATCACCGAATTGGTTTGAGTATATTTGACCTAGATGGTTTTATGAATGGAAACATTCAGAAAATGATTGAGGAGTTGCAATTGGTCAGCAATACTGAAAAGTTGAAAGAATCAGAAGTGTTTTAATAAAAAAAACGGAGCCAATTTGGCTCCGTTTTCATTTAATTTCAAAAAGACTATTGTTTGGCTTCTGCGTTTTCTTCCGCTTTTGCTCCCATTCTATTCAAGGTGTACATAGGTGCAAATTTTATTTTGAGTCCAGCAATTTTAAGATTATCAGAAGATGATAATCCTTCTTTTTCCACGGTGTTTTTTCTTGTTCCTAGTGCTTCATAAAGCATTTTGATTTCATCCCAATCTTCCCTAGAATAAGAATCTTTATTTTCATAAACAGTGTTAACAAAATGATCAAAAGTCTTAAGAATGTTATCTTTATTCACCCAAGAAAAAGACACATCATCACCAATTTCTCGACCATCAAAAAGAGCATTTCTCTTTGCAATCTTCAAGTTTGCAAGTCTTGTTTTTTCTGCTTCTAAAATATAATTTGATTTAAAATCTTCATATTTTACCGTAGAAGTTTGAATCTTATCATCAAGCTGTTTCCTGTCTTTATAATCTTCCAAGGCACTTTCTGCTTCCGTTTTTCTGGCGATATAACCATTTTCAATTTCATTCCAGTTTTGTGACAAGTTTTCATTGGAGACTCGACTTACAGAGTCAATGTACTTTTCATAATTATGTACAGCTTCTTCTGCTTGAGTTTTTTTTTCATCAACACAAGAAATTAACATTGAAGCTACTATGATTGAAGTAACTAGCTTTTCAATTTGTTTCATTAGTTTTTGTTTTTATTAGTTGTTTTATTAGTTTACAATTTTAGAGTTTATAAAAGCCTTGAACAATCAATTTTAATATTTGTTATATTTATTTGAGTCATGCTTTATATTTTCAAATTTTGATTTTCCTTCTTCCACAACGTCTTCTGTTTTTGAAACGATATCGTGGTATTGGTTCTCTACTGATGAAAGAATATCACTTAACCCCTTTTTGACATTGTTTTTTAAATCATTTCCTTTAGCTGCAATTTTTTTTCTGGTGTTACACCCTTTATCTGGTGCAAATAATATTCCTAAAATTGCTCCAGCTGCAAATCCAGTTAACACTCCAGCTATTATACTTCCTGATTTCATAATTTTTTTTATTAAATGTTTAAATATTTCTTCCTTTGATTAATCTGAATATGATTGCGATAACAGCAATTACTAATAAGATGTGTATAATAGATCCAAGACTGTATACAAAAAAACCTAACGCCCACAGTATGACTAATATAATTGCGATGGTATATAATAAATTTGACATATATTTTTATTTAAAGGTTATTCACTAAAATTTAAGTGCTGCATAAATGCTTATATTGCTGTTTTTTCCATCAGGAAATGCATAGTTGGTTCCAAAAAAGTTTCTTTCTTTTCCAACGGTTGCAAGACCATAGTTGTATCTAGCCCCAATTCCAAAGGAATTAAAATCAAAACCTAGACCAGCAGACAAACCATAATCGAATTTATTGAAGTCATCATTGTTCAGGTTTTCTTCAAAATCAAAGTTGGCGTTAGAAGATTTATTAACGACATCTGCATCAATCAAATAGGCAACATAGGGTCCTGCATGAATATTAAAGTTTTCTGTAATATTAAATTTTAATAACACAGGTACTTCAATATAATTAAGTCTGAATTGAGCTGTTCCAGTTAAGAAAGCGTTGTTATATGCTAATTCTGCACCCTTTCTTGAATAAAGTACTTCTGTTTGAATACCGAAAAAGTCTACTATGGGAATGGTTACAAATACACCAACGTGAAAACTAGTGAGCACGTTATTATCATCAACTTCTTCTGTATAAAGATTACTAAAATTCACACCTCCTTTAACACCGAAGCCTAAACCTGATGTTGTGTTGACATTTGATTGAGCATGTGAAAACGTAAATGCAACTAATGAAAATGTTGTTAAAATTATTTTTTTCATGATTTTAAAATTTTGGATTTTTCCAATTAAACTATTTATTTGGATTATAAATTTTTAAGCAAATAGAAATAAAGCGAATGATAGACTGTTTATTTTGACAGCTCTTAGGTATCTGAGTTTGCTTCTACAAAATTCCTGAATATTGGGAGTATATGTGTTACACTATAATGTTTATTTGATTCATAATTCCCATTCCTGTTATTTTAATGGTATTTACCTTGGAATTTAAGATTTACCAAAAGGATATTGTAAGTTGTTGTACTTCAATCGATAATTTCAAAGCAATTGTACCAAATACTGATTAGAAATTCTCGATTTACAAGTCACTTTTTAATTCTTTAAACTCATCATCAGCAGATTGTAATGTTTTTAAATTTGTTGTTAGTGTAACATATTGAACAATTTCTGCATATTTTGAAGGTTTGATTGGGGTAGCAAATTTTATGGCGTAGCATTTTGCAAAAGTTGCACCCAAGTAAAGAATTACAGAGGAGTAATATACCCAAACCATCAAAACTACCATGGATCCTGCTGCACCATAAACTGAGCTAATATTTGAATTTGAGATATAAAAAGCGATTAAAAATTTACCCATCATGAATAAAAAAGTTGTCGTTAGAGCTGCTATTCGAACTTGACTCCACGAAATATCAGCATCTGGGAGTATTTTAAAAATGGCAGCAAATAAAAGGGAAGTGATTAGAGCGGTGACAACAATATTTAAGATATAGAAAATAACTACATTAATTTCTGAATAGGTTTGAGTTAATTGTCCACTAATTCCATCTAATAATGTTGAAAAACTTAGAGCTACTAGCATGATAAAACCTAAACTTCCAATGACTCCAAATGAGAGTAATCTAGCTTTGATGAACAGCCATATTCCAGATTTTTTCTTTGGTCTCAATCCCCAGATGGTATTAATAGAATCTTGAATTTCCGCAAAAACAGAAGTTGCTGCAAATATTAATGTACCAATTCCAGCGATAGCAGCAAGACTACTGTTTTGTGATTTGGCTAGATTTTGAATCATTGATTGAAGTTGTTCGGCACTTGAGGTGCCCACAAAACTTTTAGCTTGAGCATAAATGGCTCCTTCAATGGCTTGTCTTCCCCAGAACACATCACAAATAAATAATATTACCAGCAGAAGTGGTGCTAGTGAAAAAATAGTAATGTAAGCAAGAGAAGAGCTCATTTTAAGTACTTTAAATTCTAAAAATGTAGTGAATGTATCTTTGATTACTTCAAAAAGTGAATAAAAATACTTTTTAATGGTTGACATTTTGAGCAGGTTTTAATATTCTGTGGGCAAGTAAATTACAATTTTGGCTCCTTCATCAGGTTGGCCGACTGCACAAATAAAACCGTAGTGGTTGTTGACTATTTTTTTACAAATGGCAAGACCAACCCCTGTACCGGGATAATTTTCTTCAATGTGAAGACGGTTGAACAGCAAGAAAATCTTTTTTGATTCTTTGGGATCAAAACCAATTCCATTATCTAAAATGGTGATTTTATGATACATTCTGTTTGAATTATCATCAATTTCAACTTCTTCATTAGCCTTAATTTTATGATAGGATACTTCAATAATTGGAGGCACAAATTGCTTTTTGTATTTAATAGAATTGCTAATTAAATTAATAAATAATTGTCTCAATTGAAATGGAATTCCTGTTATAGTTGGAAGTTCAGAAAATGAAATGGTCGCTTTTGAATCTTCAATTAGTTGCGAAAGTTCTTGTAATGACCTTGTGGCAATTTCATTTAAATCCACTTCTTCAAAAGTTGTATTGCTCTTATTGGTGCGTGAATATTGTAATAAATCCTCAATGAGAACTCTCATTCTACTAGCGGCAATTAATATTCTTTCCATATATTCTATTCCGTTTTCAGAAAGATGTTCTTTTTCGTTTATTCTTGAAATAAAAGTTTGAATTTTTCTTAGAGGTTCTTGTAAGTCGTGACTTGCTACATAATTAAATTCTATAAGTTCTTTATTATTCCTTTCTAAGTCAATATTTTTCTCACGTAAAATAATTTTTTTTATCACATCTTCGGTAACATCTTGAGTGGTTCCAATAATGATTTTCTCATCAAACCGATTGATGAATAATCTTCCAACAGAACGTAAGTGTCTTAATTCGCCATCCTCTCTAAAAATCCGATAATCAATGGTTGAAAGACTTTCATCATGGATGACTTTAGCATAGGCATCCGAGGTGAGTTTTAAATCTTCCGGATGTACAAATTTTAAAAAATAATCTTTGTTAGTACTTAGGCTGTTTGGTTCAAGTCCGTGAAGTCTAAAATGGTTGTCTGAAAATTGGAATTCATTTTTTTCCAAGTTCCAAGTCCAACTACTATAATTTCCTAAAATTTCAACTTGGTTTATTGATTCTTGAGATACTTTTAAGCTTGAATTAGTTTGTTCAATCCTTTTAAAATCATTATTGATTTTTAAATAGGTAATAATAACAAAGAATAGGGTTGTTAAAATGACCATTAAAGTATAAAAAGGAGTATAGGAAACAGAATCTTTAAAGTTATACTCTCTTCTTTGTAAAAGTTTATTTTCTAGAGATATCATTTCGTTGACTTTGTCTCTAATTTGATCCATTACATTTTTACCATTTGTTTCATAGTATTTTTTGTAAAAATCTTTGTCTTCATATTTATTGCTGAAATAGGTATATCTCAACACAATCAAATGGTGGAGTTCTTTTAGTTTTTTCTGCTGAGTTGTATTATCAGCCGTGATTTTTTGAAGTTTTAAATGAGTAGAATTTACTTTTTCTCTAGAGAATGCATAAGAGTCTAGAAAAAGAGAATCACCATAAAGTAAATAACCGCGATAACCAGTTTCTGCATCTTTTACATAGGAGATGATACGTTCAAGTTCAAGTTGAACTTCATAGGAATGAATGACAAGGTCTCGAGATTTGTTTAGGTTTGTGATGTGTTTATAGGATACTAAAGCGGTTATCGTGATTACGATAAGTGAAATCACAAAAACGATTCTGAATAAAAGTGAAGATGAATTGAAATTGAAGTTTGACATACTTTTATATTCTGAATAAGAAATTATCTTTATTCAATCCTGATGTGTGGTATTGCCAATTTAATGTTACAACTTCTTTAAGTATTTTTTTTAACGTTTCAAAATCACTAGGTTTTTTAATGTATATGTTGGCACCTTGTACAAAGGTATTTTCAACATCTTCCTCAGAGGAAGAGGTAGAGTAAATAGCGATGGCAATATCATTAAATTTTTTATTTTTTTTTATTTCCACTAAGCATTCATATCCATTTTTTTGGGGCATGTTTAAATCCAAGAACAAGATGTTGGGCAAATGTGTTTTGGATTCATTGAGATAATTCATTAATTCTTGACCATCACAATGTATCGAAACTACAGTATTAATCTTTAGCTCTTCAAAAGCATCTTTAAAAAACATTCTATCGTCTTGATCATCATCGGCTAGGGCAATGGATATATATTCTTTTTTCATTTTTTAAATATTATTTTTTGTTAAGTTTGCCCTTCTTTTTGAGATAATTCTCTGGAAAAGTGAAGGAGTGATGCCAGTAATTTTTTTAAATTGGGTGCTCAAATGTGCAACACTTGAATAGTTGAGTTTATATGCAATTTCAGTTAATGTGAGTTCTTCTTTAATAATTAAATTTTTAGCTAGTTCAATTTTTTGTAGAATGATGTAATTTTCTATGGATGTGAAAGTTACTTCCGAAAATAGATTAGATAAAAAACCATAACTAAGGTTTAATTTTTCTGAGAGATATATAGAGCTTTTTACTGTAATAGGTTCTTCACTGTTGACCATTTTTACAATCGTATCCTTAATTTTTTGAATGAGTATATTTTTTTGACTTTCAATTATTTCAATACCGTATTCAGATAATGACTTAGAAATCTTACTCAACTTTAATGGGGTGATTGTATTTTCAAATTCAATTTCACCAAACCCAGTGATAGAAAAATCTAAATTAAGTTCAGTAAGTTTTTCTTCAAGAATTTTTTTGGTTAATATGGTGTAATCAAATTTTAAGTAGGCTTTCATATTAAATATTGTAATATTTGATTTGTAGTAACGATTGAAGGTGGTGTTGGCGTATCATTTTTTATAACCTTTTTTTTATAATCCTTAATTTCTTCCAACCTTTCAATCTAATTCTTGAATCGCTTCTGAGATGTTCTTCATGGGGTACTCCAATCAAAAAACCATAAGCTTTTAACTCAGGAATGGTGTCAAAAACTACTTTTAAACTTGCCATGACAGGAAGAGCAACAATCATTCCGGCAATACCCCAAAGCATTGAAAATATAATGATAGAAAGAATGGCAATAAATGGATTGATGCTCACTTTGGAGCCTGTAATTTTTGGAGTGATAAAATTACCCTCAAGAAATTGAATAAACCCGAAAATAGCAATCACCCCAAAGGGATACCACAACGAGTCTTTTGTGGCCAAAGCAACAATTGCCGGAAGCAGTGAACCAATAAAAATGCCTATGTAAGGAATTAAAAGTAACAGAGCTGCTAAAAAACCAAAAAAAATAGCGTTATCAATACCTAATATCAGCAGTCCAATCGAGTTTAGTATACCAACAATTCCCATAACCATAATTAAACCTAGAATATAGTTTTGTTGCACATCATAAAGTTTGCTTAGAATTTCTTTTGTTTTAAAAGTGTCACCTTCAGTAGAAAGAGCTTTGAAAATAAAAGTTTTAAAAAACTTACGGTAAATTAGAAAGAAAAACAAATAGAGAGGAACGAGAACGATATCCGCAAAAAAACTCCCAGACAAAGTCAGAAAGTCAATGATGTTTGAAAAATTATTTTTTATTATATCAGCTATGTTGATTTTTTTAAGTGACAATTCATTTTTTTCAATGCCTAAATATACTTCAAAATTGGTAGCAGAAGTGTTGTAGACTTCATTTAATTTGGCAACATATAAATCCCCTTTTTCCAAAATATCAGAAAGTTGAAAGCCGATAAATGTTATTACTCCAAATATCATAAATGAAAGTAATAAAACTGCAAAAATCGCCGAAACAACTCGGTTAAAATGCCATTTTCGTTCTAAAAATTTCACAAAAGGAAAAACGGAAACACTCAAAATTATAGCGATAATAATCGGAACAACAATCGGTTTAAGGATGTATAATACAAAAACTATACTTATGATGAAAAGTAAATTTAAAGCTGGATTTTTGTTGGGGACCCTCAATTATATTAAATTTAGATGAAAGATTTATTTACATACAAAAAGAGGAATTGAAAAATTCCTCTTTTATTGGTTTGGGGTGTAAAGTGTTAAGCTTTAGATTTTG
>JBKBOP010000043.1:0-16188 GCA_046293575.1 Flavobacterium sp.
AATAATGTTTGAACACGCATCTTCCAATTCACTACAAGTAGTAGCCACCTGAACTCTAATTCTAATCGTATAAATTGGATCCCCTATTTCTACCAAATTATCCGGAAGTGAGAAAAAGAGTTCCTTGGTGGCAGGATTGTAAGTATAGGTTACCCCGGGTGCCCCACTTACATCTACTGATTGAAAGGTTGTATTTACAGGAAGTATGTCTCTAATGGTTGATTGTGTTGCATCATCATTTCCAATGTTTTGAAAGGTAATAACATAATCTAAAAATTGTCCAAGATTCACATCAGCCCCACCAATGTCGTTTCCACCAATATCTTGAACAGTTTTTACCAATTTAATATCAGGCTCAATCACCTCTACATTAAAGGCATTAAAGAACATAAAATAGGTATCCTGTGTTGAGGTCATTCTTAATGTTGCAGCAGTAGAATTATTCGGCAACACTTCGTTGTTGGGATTATTGATGGTAATGATATCAGAATCATAACCTAAAGTATTTCTACTATCTGGTGTTCGGTCTAAATATTCTACATCTAATAAAGTTATTCTACTGTTAAAGAAGTTATTGGCCGGTTTTAATACTCCTTGTAAGTTAGTAAAAGTGGGAACCGTTGAAGCTCTAAATTGCAATTGATCCCCTGTAATTCTATTGTCTCCTTCTAATGCTGCTGAGGCCAATTTGGCTCTCACAGGAAAAGGTGGTGGTAAGGTTGTAAATCCAGAATATTCAATATCCGTTTGACCAATGGTGGCTCTAACCCCTGCAAAGCCATCATAGGAAGTTATATACCTACCTACCATTTGTGGGTTTTCATACACAAAGAAAATGGTCCATCCTCCGGAAACGCCACCACCGTTTACAAACCCTTGGGTACTTCTGATGTTAGCCACTGTATATTCACCCTCTGGATTGGCAAGTGATGTCACTAAAGCAGTAATATCTGCATAACAAGCATAAGGACTGTTAGCCATAAATTGAGGATCAGTAAATCCATCAAAAATTATTTCACCATTGATGTCTACGTAGTTTCCGCCTGGTAATTTTAGTTTTACTTGGTTAAAATCATTTTCTCTAATATTGTCTCCATCTCCAGGATTGGTTGAAAAACCATTATTAAATCGATAGGTAGCCGACCAATATAGACCTACATAAACAATTTTATTACATCCGCTTTCTGGAAGTGTTAACACCGCACTACTTGAACTAAAAGTAGTTGGGTCATTGTCTATATCAATGTATCGCATGTTTAGCAAATCATTGAATTGAGAACTATTTCCTAAAAGATTGTAGGGGTCATTGGGCCCTTCTGTCGTGGTTTGACGATTAACAATACTGTTGGCGATTAAAGTCATATCTCCTTTCAGATTGTTTTCATACCGAATGGTAAAAGGTACAGGAACTTGAGCTTGTGAAAGTGTGGGCAACACTAATACTAGCAACAAAATCCAAAAGCGTAGGTTAAGTAATTTTGGGGATTTCATAGTTGGGGGCTATTTGATATTAATATTCATAATCCAAATGGTTTCAAAATAGGTATTATCTACATTGGAGTAGTAAGCAATCAAGGCATCATTCCAAGACGGTAACTTTTTAAGGTACACATACCTGTAGTTGTTTTTGGGGTTAACAAAGTAGTCTGCCTGTATTTTTTGTTTTTTCAGTTGTTGAATAAATTGATCAGCTAAGGTGGGCTCTGAGAATACATTGGCTATGATGTAATGTCCGGGTTCTTGACTAGGAATTTCCAAATAATTTCTTTTAGCCGTACTTCTCTGTTTTGTGGTTAGTTTTGAGTAATAATCTTTGATTTCCTCTTCGGTCAAACTGAATTTTGATGTTGAAGACTCCTTATTACTCCCTGATTTCAAGGAGGAAAGTTTTGAAGCAAGTTCATTTTTGTTTTCATCTGTTTTGGTATTTGGGGTTTTGATTGTGTTTTCTGATGGTGTGATTCTTGGTTTTACCAACGTGGTCGTTTCAGTAGTAACAACTGTTTGAACGGATTCTTCACATTGGCAATCTTCTTTTTCTTCAACCGTTTTTTCTAATCGTTGAACATATAGCATCAGGTTTTCAATTTTCTTTTCAAAAGCGTCTTGACGTAAGGTTTCTAATTGATCTCTTTCTTCAATCATATCCACAAGTTTGACATAATCTTCGTCTAACGTCATTCGGAGTTTTTCAAGTTCTATGGATCTTTCAACTCCCACTTTTTTTAAATAGGTTTCTTCGTTTTCTAGTTCATTTTTGGTGTTGGTACTAAATTTTCCTCTGTTCACTTTTATTTTTATGGAACTTAAGTCTACTTCATCGTCTTCTTCCACTACAGCAATCTCCTCATTCTGATCCACTTGTTTTTTGACTATAGGGTTTGATTGCTTCTTGGTGTTGTCAAAAACACGAGTAGTTGTGTTGCTGTTTTTTGAGGCAAATCGGAATGAAAGTACGATTTCATGTGTTGGACCAAAATTTACTAAACCTTCATTAATAACTCTTTCATAGACATAACCCAAGGATAAGCGTTGGGTAAGGTGTGCCCCTACTCCTACTCCCACTCCGAAGTAATCATCCAACCCAGCTTGTATCCAACCCAAATATGGAAAATTAACAATGAGTGAACCACCATATTTAAAATCTTCGATTTCATTTACTCTACCTCGAAACATTAATCTGAAGTAACCATCTTCAAACATGCCATTTTGGTTGTTCATTAGGTGATGGTACATCGCATGTCCTGAATAGGTTTTATTGCTGTATTCTTGTACCATTCGGCTGGTTTTAAAATCATAATCCACTAAGTTTTCTGCATACAACCCAAAATCAAAACTGCCCCAAGTTAAATTGATGCCTGGTTTTAAGGTAAGTAATGAGGTGTTGCTTAATGCTAATAATGCTGGATCAGGTTCATTGGAAACCACTCTTCCATTGTTGATTCCAGAGCTATAATAAGCCAAGTTAAACCCTCCTGTTAATATCATATTTTCTCTAAGTTGTACTTGGTAACTGTAATTGGCAACTCCTCCAAAGCTGGTTAAAATACCGAGGTTTTGTTGATAGAGACCAATACCTACCCCTGATCGATCACTAAATTTTCCAGAATATGATAGCAAATACAATTCTGGAGAATCATTAAACTGAATCCACTGGTTGCGGTGATATATCGTTACATGTGCATCTTCTTGTCTCACGCTGGTAAAAGCCGGATTCATAAAATAGCGGTTAAACATTAAGTTGTTTTGCGTTGGAATATTAAAAGTAAGCACAGGCTCCTCCTGAGCATTGGAAAGACTTCCAACGTGCAGAACAAAAACAAGTAGTATGTGCTTTACAAGTTTCATTTATTGTAAAATCGTGATGGATCCTTTTTTAATTATAGCATCATTTTCAGAAATTGTATAATACACCACTGGGTCTTTCTTGGAGGTTGCAAATGAATTGTTTGGCCAATTGTTCTGGTAATTTCTGCTTCTAAAAATGACTTTTCCTTGGCTATTGTAAATAATGACTTCTACATTTTCTTTGTTAGTATAATCAGGCGGAATAGACCAAAAATCATTTCTGCCGTCGTTGTTCATCGTAACCACATTGGGCACCACAAAACTATTGTTGATGATTTTAATAGCTTCAAAATGCTTGACAAATTCACAATTTCCAAGGGTGGCTACTAACATATAATTTCCTTCTTCGGTGATGGTGATTTGATTTCCAACCCCAATTATTTGATTCCCTTGATACCAAGTGTATTGTTCGCCTCCAAAAGCATGAACGGTTTTTGAAGCTCCATCAAATAATTCAATAATGTTGGGCTCGCTAATGCTAATAACATCGCTATCTACTTCTTGAATTTGGACTGTATTTGAAGTATATACACATCCTTCATGAGTAATGCTAACATAATAACTTCCTGCATTTTCAACCAAAAGATCTTGTCCATTTCCAATGGGTTGGTTTTGCCCCACTCGATACCATTCTAATTGATAGGAAGGATTAGAAAAGTCAGACATGAGTAGAACTGCATCGCCTTGCGGACAAATAAACTCAGATTCCGCAGTGATGATGAAGCTTTCATTTACTCCCAGTTGGATGGTCACCTCATTAGAAAACACCGGATTAAATTCAGGAATGTTGATTCTTAATTGATACATGCCATTTTGGACATGAGAGGCCACTTGATACTCTGATTGATTTGCACCACTTATATTGTTTTGAATATACATCCATTGTAGTGAGTATCCCAAGTTTTGATGGTTAAGTGTTACTGGTCCCAATTGGGTTTCAGCAATAAACTGAGTGATTTGTAGGGTGGTACTGTTACTAGAACAACTCTGATAATTTGATAATGGAGCAATGGTCACTGAAAAACTGTCTGGATAAATGAAGTTAGCCACAGCTTCTTGAGTAGCCTGACACCCTTCTGTTTGAGTAACCACAACTCTGTAAGTTCCCGACTGAGTGGCTTCATAACTGCTTGCATTGGCTCCCGAAATTAAGATGTTGTTTCGATACCAAACAAATGAGGGTGCAATTGCATCAGTGGTTACAGTGAGCATTCGAGTTTGACCCGGTAAGAGGATTTCTGTTGCTGAAACATTCAGCTGAGCCGTAATAGTGGTTTCATTAATGGAAATAGTGTTGGACGTTTGTGTACAACCCGTATGTGAAACAGTCAATTGATACTCTCCTATTTGGGTCACATTTAAAGTCGCTTGATTGGCACCAGAGATTACTACCCCATTGCGTCTCCACACATAAGTAAACTCAGGTTGTGTCAAGTTGCTGTTCAATTGCACAGACCCATTACCACAAAGACTTCCTTGAGAAGAAAGGGTTACTGCAGGAAGTTGAAGGGCTACGTTAAGTTCATTGGACATGACCTCACCAAAACCTGGCAAGGTGAGTTGAAGACGATAAGTGCCACTTTGAACAGGTTGATTAACGTTATAAGAAGTTGATTGAGCTCCGTTGATGTTGGTGATGTTACGTTGCCACTGATAGGCTAGTGAACCTTGATTTGGGTTCATGGTGATATTTCCACTGCTGCTTTGTGCGGTTAATGATTGAATAGTTAATACTGTTTCTGAGCTGCTACAGTTTTGGTATCCTGTTCCAGTTTGAATCACTAAAGCAAAAGAATCTGGAAAAACAACAGACACTGTAGCTTCTTTGGTAATTTCACAACCAATGGATTGAATAGCAATTAGCTTATAGGTTCCTGCGGTGGTAGCAGTATAGTTTGCACCCGTCGCACCAGCAATTGGGTTATTGTTCAGATACCATTGATAGGTTGGTTGGTTTAAACTTGTAGTAGATTCCAATAAGATTTGGTTACCGGGAAGTAAAATCTCAATGGGGTTATTGGTGATATTTAGTGTACCACTAGGACCTTGAATATTGATGGCATTTGAGGTCAACTGACAGCTTCCATAGTTGACTACCAAATGGTAGTTTCCGGTTTGAGAGGTTGTGTAGGAAGCATTATTTGCCCCAGAGATGGCTGTATTATTTCTAAACCACTGGAACTGAAATCCACTTCCAGTAATGCTGCTCTGAAAGGTAATGGGTGTTGAAGTATTGCAGTAGCTTCCGTTTTGAGTGATTACTAAAGGAGTACTGCTTCCTAAATAAATATTAATACTATTGGAAGTAAGAGGTTGTGCAACTCCTGGTAAGGTTACTCGAAGGTGATAGGTACCATTTTGAGAAATGGAATTGAGTTCAATAGTATTTTGAGTTGCTCCAGCAACAGCTTGGTTGTTTCTAAACCACTGGTATTGGTATCCAAAAGTGTTATTTAATAAATTAAAGTTTGTTGCTCCAGTGACAGCATTAAAAACACTAATATTTAGTGAAGCTTGTGTACTAATACAGGCTTGATAATCCCCGGTTTCTGCAATGATAAGTTGATAGTTTTCTGGATGTTTTACTTCAAATGAAGCCTCATTAGTAAGGGTACAACCTTGGATACTGTTTACCACCACGGTATAGATACCAGGTTGATTAATGGTTAAAGAGGCATTGGTGGCTCCCGCTATATTGGTGCCGTTTCTTTTCCATTGAAATGTTGGATTGACTCCATTGGTAATCGCATTAACTGTGAGGTTCGACCCAGGTATAAGGTATTCAATGGGGTTTACATCAAGTTCTACCAAAAGTTCAATGAGTTCTAAAAAGAAGTCGTTTGATTCAAAGGTGCAACTACCTGCTGTGATGATAAGTTTGTATGTGCCTTCTTGAGTGGCGGCAAAAGTGGCAGCATTGGCTCCACTGATAGGCTGATTGTCTTTAAACCACTGGTATTGAAAGCTGGTATTTTGATTGGATGCGACTAATGTTTTTGAAGAACCCTGACAAATAAAATCAGTGTTATCTGTGGTGTTGATGGTTAAGTTGAACCCTGAAATCATTTCCACAGTAACAATATTCGAATATGAATTCATCACACAACTTCCGTAATCAACAATGGCATAATAATTTCCTGCTTGGGAAACGGTTAATTGCGGACCAGTAGCACCATTGATAACCGTAAAATTTCGGTACCAAATGTAGGTGAGTTGAGGATAGAAAACGGGAGATGAGGCATTTCCTGTGTTGTTAACAGACAAAACATGTGTTCCGCCTTCACATAGCGAAACGGTTCCAACGTTATTATTGATTGAAAAAGGTTGGTTGTGAATTGCAAAATAGGCAGAAAAAGCATTGCTAGCAGGGCTGGTGGCCAAAGGGGCTGTACTTCTAACTCTGATGCGATATCCTTCACCAGCAGTATTTTCAGGTAAAGAAAAATTTGTATTGACAGGTGAGGTAGTAGCCGTTAGGGTTCTTATTGTTGTGGGCGAAGAAAAATTACCTGAGGCATCTGAAAGTTCAACAATAAATTGATTGGATGTTTGAACGTTGGCAGCCGGGAAAAATGTAAATGATACATTGTACGTGTTAAAACCTGTTGAAGCACAAGCCTGTGTAAAACTAAGAGTAGGTGTTCCAATGACGATGGATTGAGCAAGTAATGAGCTGTTGGTTAACAAAAGAACCATCAACGTCATACTTAAAAGCAGTCTTTTAGGGGTAATGTTCATTACCATACCACATCTCATTGGTCCGGTGCCTTACCCCTAAAGCGTTCCGGTTGGGTTAGAAATTCATTTGTTACTACACTTTAAACACCTACGAAACTTTTTTGTTTCGAATTTATTTTCATGAATTCCTGACGCTAATGTAATTAAAGATGTCAAACACAAAGTTAATTTAACATGATAATCGTTGAATAACATTGAAATTTGCGGAAAACCGTAATGTTCTTTCTATAAAACCGTAATGATATTGGTGGAATCAGCTTCAAGACCCATAAATTTAGGAGTCTTGTCATTGAATTTTATGTATTTTTGTCCTTCAATTTTGTGAGTATGTCAGAAGAAAAATCGCTTAATTTTATTGAGCAAATCATTGAAGAAGATCTGAAAAACGGTTTTCCAAAAAACAAACTTAAATTTCGTTTTCCACCAGAACCCAATGGCTATTTGCATATAGGTCATGCTAGTTCAATATGTTTAAATTTTGGCTTAGGTTTAGATTATCATGCTCCAGTAAACTTAAGGTTTGATGACACCAATCCAGCCAAAGAGGAACAAGAATTTGTGGATGCAATTAAAAAAGATGTCTCTTGGCTTGGTTTTCAATGGGCGGAAGAATGTTATGCTTCTGATTATTTCCAACAACTGTATGATTGGGCCGTTTTGTTTATAAAAAACGGAAAAGCATACGTAGATAGTCAATCTTCTGAAGCTATGGCACAACAAAAGGGAACTCCAACACAGGTGGGTACTAATAGTCCTTTTAGAAATCGTTCAATTGAAGAAAATTTGCAGCTTTTTGAAGAAATGAAAAAGGGTCTTCATCCCGAAGGCACTCATGTATTGAGAGCCAAAATTGATATGGCTTCTACCAACATGCTCATGAGAGATCCCATCATGTATAGAATTCTTCACAAACACCATCACAGAACAGGAAACAACTGGTGTATCTACCCTATGTATGACTGGGCTCATGGTGAAAGTGACTACATTGAGTCGATTTCACATTCACTTTGCACATTGGAGTTTTTACCTCATAGAGAACTGTATGATTGGTTCTTAGATCAAATTTATGAATCGGACAATGTTCGCCCGAAACAAAGAGAGTTTGCAAGAAGAAACCTTTCGCATACTGTAGTTAGTAAACGAAAACTTCTTCAGTTGGTTGAAGAAGCACACGTTTCAGGTTGGGACGATCCAAGAATGAGCACTATTTCTGGAATGAGACGAAGAGGGTATACCCCAACAGCCATCAGAAATTTTGCCAAAACCATAGGGATTGCCAAAAGAACCAACCTCATTGATGTTTCACTATTAGAATTCTGTGTTAGAGAAGATTTGAATAAAGTGGCTCCAAGAGTGATGGCAGTTTTGGACCCTGTGAAACTTGTAATTACCAATTATCCAGAAGAACAAGTAGAATGGCTTGATGCTGAAAACAATCCTGAGGAAGAAGTAATGACCTACCGAAAAGTGCCTTTTTCAAAGAGTTTATATATTGAAAGAGAGGACTTTATGGAAAATGCTAATAACAAGTATTTTCGACTCACTTTGGGTAAAGAAGTTCGATTAAAGAATGCTTACATCATCAAAGGAGAACAAGTGATTAAAGACGACAACGGACATATTGTTGAAATTCATGCTTCTTACGATGCTGATTCTAAGTCAGGAAGTGGTACAGAAGCCAGCATGAGAAAAGTAAAAGGAACGATACATTGGGTTTCAATAGCCCACGCCATCACTTCTGAAATTCGAGTGTATGACCGTTTGTTTACTCATGAAAATCCAGACGGTGATAAAGAAGTAGATTTTAAAACCTATATCAACCCCAACTCATTGCAGTTAGTAACAGGATACATGGAGCCAAGTTTAAAAGATGCCCAAGTTGGAGCTCTTTATCAATTTCAACGGTTGGGATATTTTTGTGTTGATCCGGATTCCACTTCCGAAGGTTCGAAAGGAAAATTGGTTTTTAACAAAACGGTAGGCTTGAGAGATACTTGGGCAAAAATTGAATCTAAAGAATAAACAACCATAATTAAAATCTATAAAGCCGAGCAACTGCTCGGCTTTATCTTATTATATATTTTCCTTATCAAAAAAACGATATTTATTGCCAAAAACAATGGAAATCGACCTTCATATTTTAAATGTAATAAGCGAAAAAAAAAGAGTAAGGTAAATTTATATCTTTAAGACAAAAAAGCGTTTAAATTTTATCTAATAGCTTTTTTTGTTTTGGGGTTCTAAAAATTATATGTATTCAAAAAAAAGAGACCCGAAGGTCTCCATTTTTTATTCATTTTCCTGAGTGGTTCCAAACTCATCTTTTGAATTTGGTTTTTTGATTCGCTTATTACTATTGGCTAATTTCATGGCTTCACCCACTTGGTTACTAGCAGTAAAACTTGCTACC
Organism: Flavobacterium sp.; assembly: GCA_046293575.1. Taxonomy (GTDB): domain Bacteria; phylum Bacteroidota; class Bacteroidia; order Flavobacteriales; family Flavobacteriaceae; genus Flavobacterium. The sequence continues at coordinate 9,497 of JBKBOP010000043.1, forward strand.
ATATTATTTAACATTTCACTACCCGCTTGTGGAGAGTTGGGCAGCAAGATTAGGTTTGAATTTGCATCGGCACCTATGGCTTGAAGAGTATCATAGTGTTGGGTAACTACAATGAGAGCTGATGCCTCTTGAGAGTTAATACCAACTCTATTAAGTACATCTACACTTTCCACCAAACCTCTTGCAATTTCTCTTCTTTGATCGGCAATACCTTGACCTTGAAGTCTTTTGCTTTCAGCTTCAGCTTTAGCTTTGGCTACAATTCTGATTCTTCCAGCTTCTGCCTCATATTCAGCAGCGGTTTTTTCACGATCGGCAGCATTGATACGGTTCATGGCGTTTTTCACCTGAATATCAGGATCGATATCGGTAATCAAAGTGTTGATGATGTCATAGCCATAGGTTGTCATGGCGACATTTAGCTCTTGTTTTACGGCAACAGCAATATCATCTTTTCTTTCAAAAACATCATCTAATTTTAATTTTGGTACCTCAGCTCTTACAACATCAAAAATATAAGAAGTGATTTGATCATGTGGATACTCTAGTTTATAAAAGGCATTATAAACATTTTCTTGAATCACTTTAAATTGAACTGAAACCTTAAGTTTGACAAATACATTGTCTTTTGTTTTGGTCTCAATCATGACGTCAAGTTGTTGCACACGAAGATTAACTCTACCCGCAATTCTGTCAATCAAGGGTATTTTGAAATGTAATCCCGACTGACGAATGTTATTAAATTTTCCAAAACGCTCAATCACGGCAGCTGTTTGTTGCTTCACTGTAAAAAGTGCAGCAAGGATTAAAAAAACTAAAACTACAATAATAATGTAACCAGTCATATAAAAAGTTTTAACGTTAGTACGTAATGATACGCATTTTAATGTAGGTTTGTTACACAATTAACCCATTAATAATGAAAAGATATTTTTTAAGTGCTTTTGTTCTGTTTTCTCTATGTATTTCGGCTCAATATGGGAGAGGTGATGCCAATCACATTGGCATAACAGTGGCTGCCAACTATACATCTTTAATGACTAATCAGCTAGAGACAAAACCAGAACTTAGTTGGCTAGCAGGCTTGTCGGTAAGAGGAAATTATTACAATAATTTTTCTATGGTGTATGGCATGCACTTGACAGAGCAACGTTTTCAAGTGGCAACACTAAATGGTTTTGCACAAGAAGATGTAAATTATAAACTCATGGCTGCTCAAGTGTATTTGTTATTGAGCTATAAAATAGCAGGAAGTTTTGTGACCATTGATGCAGGTCCGGTTTTACAATTCAATGGTAATTTACAATTCAATGATAGAGATGCAGATAAACGAATCTTAGGCAACGAGTTACTGAAAGTCAGTGACTTGGAAAAAGTGTCTACTTTTAATGCTTTGGGTCATGTGGGTATTACCGCTGGTTCAAAAAACATCAGATTTAACGTGGCATATCAATATGGTTTCACCAATCTGCTGAACAATCTCAACAAACAGGAAAACATCAGTTCCTTAAATACAGAAAAATTAAAAGGAAATCTTGGCGTTGTTGTAGCAGGTATTATTTTTTATTTCTAACCTAAAGTTTTGATGGCATTTTCGATTCGTGAAATGGTTTCGCTTTTTCCAATAAGTTCTATAATATCAAATAAATGTGGTCCTTTCAAAGCCCCCACAAGACTGAGTCTTAATGGCTGCATGACTTTTCCCATTCCAATGTCTTCACTAGTCATCCAGTCTTTTAAATGCGTCTCAAGTGGTTGCGAAGAAAAGTCAGAGGCCAAAATTAATTGTTCAATGACACGCTGCATTAAATTTGCAGTATCTTCTTTCCAATTCTTGGTGGCTTTTTCATCATAGGTCTTTGGAGCTTCAAAGAAATAATCAGTCAATTCATAAAATTCAACTAAGAAATGTGCACGATCTTTTACCATGTTAACGATTTTTATTAACTGATATTCAGAGAATTGATGTGAAACATTTTGACTATCTAATTCTTTTTGAAGGTTTTGAAGTAATACGACGTTAGAAGCTTTCTGAATGTACTGATGGTTGAACCATTTGTTTTTTTCTGGATCAAACTTCGCTCCTGCTTTATGAATTCTATTTAAATCAAATTTTTCAATGAGTTCTTCTATGGAAAATAGCTCTTTCTCTGTGCCATCATTCCAACCCAACAAAGCTAAAAAGTTGATAACGGATTCGGGTAAAAAGCCTTTTTCTCTATATCCCGAGGAAACTTCACCACTTGAAGGGTCTTTCCATTCTAACGGAAATACAGGGAATCCCATTTTATCACCGTCTCTTTTGGAAAGTTTTCCGTTGCCAATGGGTTTTAAAATTAATGGTAAGTGTGCAAATTCAGGTGACTGCCATTCAAAAGCTTTATATAACAAAACATGTAAAGGTAGAGAAGGCAACCACTCTTCCCCTCGAATGACGTGAGAAGTCTCCATCAAATGGTCGTCAACAATGTTGGCCAAGTGATAGGTGGGCATGCCGTCACTTTTGAATAGCACTTTGTCATCGAGCAAATTTGTTTCAAATTTTACATTGCCACGAATGATATCAACGATTTCAAGGGTTTCATTCACAGGTGTTTTAAATCGAATGACGTAATCTTCACAATTAGTAATTCGATGTTCAACGGCTTTAGTAGTCATCATTAAAGAAGTGTCAAGCTTTTCCCGATTGTGCCAGTTATAAATAAACGTTTTACCTTGTGCTTCATGATCTTTTCGGTGCTGATCAAGACTTTCTGGTGTGTCAAAGGCATAATAGGCCCAGCCAGAGTCAATGAGTTGTTGAGCATATTTTTGGTATATCGGCTTTCGCTCACTCTGACGATAAGGTCCAAATTTTTCGTTTTTTCCAACGGTTTCATCAGGTGCTATACCTAACCATTCTAAAGCTTCGATTATATAGGATTCTGCTCCGGGAACAAATCGGTTCTGATCGGTATCTTCAATTCTTAAAAAAAATGTACCACCTTGCTTTTTAGCAAACAAGTAATTGAAAAGTGCAGTTCTTACTCCGCCAATATGTAAGGGTCCCGTAGGACTAGGTGCAAATCGTACTCTTACCGATGAACTCATAGAAATGATGTTTTTGGCAAAGATACGATTTCAAGAAGTTTTCAAGAGAATGGTGTTGTCAATTATTTTCAGCCAAATCAACCATTTCAGCCGGGATTCTCGGATTCATAATCGAAAACCACAAAGGAGGAATAGCAGCGAGCACCATCGAAGTAGGATAGCCAAAAGGAAGCTGTGGACTACTTTGGTGATATTCTAAGATTTGATATTTTTTATTGGACTTAAAATGATGGTCGCTGTGACGGGTGAGTTCATACAAAATAATTCTCCCCATAATATGATTGGAATTCCAAGAGTGGATTTCAGAAACCCGCTCATATCTTCCCGAAGTAAGTTTTCTTCTTCGAAGTCCATAATGTTCAATATAATTGATGGTTTCCAATAGAAGAAAGCCAATAATTCCAACACTGATGGCAAACAATACCCCTTTACCACCAAAAAGTAAATAGACCGCAAGTAAGAACGTGAGTTGAAGAATTGAAAACCAAAACATATCGTTTTTTGGAGAAAAAAATCTAATGTTTTCTCTTTGATTTATTTGCTTTTGAATCTTCCATGCTTTGGTATAAGTACCCACAACCGTTTGTATCCAGAACCAATAAAGGCTTTGATTGAATTTGGCCGTCGACGGATCTTCGGGAGTGCTCACATGCACGTGGTGACCATGGTTGTGTTCTATGAAAAAGTGTGTGTAAAAGGAGGGAAGTAGTAAAGCCTTAGCCAATATTTTCTCAATAAAATTGCTTCGGTGACCTAATTCATGAGCCACATTGATACCATTTGTTCCCAATACCAAACCCAAACTAAAAATAAGCCCAGCCGTTTCCAACCAAGTCTTTGTGGTGTTTAAAATTGTGAAACTCCAAAATAGAAGTCCGTAAACAATCACTATATTGGCATACAACATCACATCATAAATGCTCTTTTTCTCATTTTTTAATGCTTCCTCTTTTTCCAGATTAGTGGTGTCTAAGGGCATAACCATTTCTAAAATGGGAATGATGACAAAGGCAAATAATGGTGTTGCCCAATATCCCCATCCACCATGATAAAAACCTATAAAGGCAGTAATTGGAATGCTGTAGGCAAACAGGTATTTCATAATATGAACAAATTTATTAGTCCAAAGTACTAAATATTGTGACTACTTCAAAAACAGTCGTAAAATTCCTTACCATTCTTTTAACTTTTGCTAACGTAAAATTTGATACTTTTATAAGTTATAAATTAAATGAAGATTGTTTTGAACACAAAAGAACTGATATTTAGTAAGCTGGAGTTGTTTATCAAGAAATATTACACCAATGAGTTAATCAAGGGAAGTATCTTTTTTGTGGGTCTCGGGCTTTTATATTTCCTTCTAACACTTTTGTTAGAATATTTTTTGTGGTTAAGTACCACCGGTCGAACCATCCTTTTTTGGTTTTTTGTGGGCGTGATGACATTATTGCTTCTAAGATTTATTCTTTTTCCTATTTTCAAATTATTGAAGCTTCAAAGTGGAATTACTTTTGATGATGCCTCTAAAATTATTGGAAATCATTTTCATGAAATTGATGATAAGCTTACTAATTTTTTACAACTTTCCAATAGTAAGGAACAGTCAGAATTATTATTGGCTTCCATTGACCAAAAAGCAAAGTCGCTTCAACCTATTCCTTTCAGCAGTGCTGTTGAATATAAAAAGAATTTAAAACACCTTCCGTGGGCAATTGTTCCCATTTTGTTTCTGTTGTTTTTCATTATTTCTGGAAGAACAGATATTATTGCTGATAGTATGAATAGAGTTGTGCAATACAATCAAAAGTTTTCTCCACCAGCTCCCTTCAATCTTAGTATCGTAAATTCAAATTTACAAACAGAACAGGGTAAAGACTTTATACTTCAAGTGAAAGCAGAAGGAAAAATTATACCTGAAAATGCTATGATTGTTCTTGGAGAGGAGTCTTATTATATGGACAACATCTCTCCGGGCGTTTTTGAATATCGCTTCGTTAGGCCAGTTTCAACCTTAGATTTTTTTATACAAGCCCAACAAGTGCAATCTTCTGATTATCAGTTACATGTATTGGAAGTTCCTGCCATTTCCAAATTTGAAATGAAGTTGCAATTTCCAAACTATCTTAATAGACCTTCAGAGGTTGTTAAAGGAACAGGAAATGCACTTATTCCAGTAGGCACTAAAGTTATTTGGAGTGTTTCAGCAACTGCCACAGATGAAATACTTTGGAAGAATCAAGACAAAACAGAATCATTTAAATTAAATGAAAATGAGTTCGAGTTCACTCAATTGATTCAACAAAGCACGGTCTATGAGATACATACATCCAATCATAAAGTTAAAGAATATGAAAAACTTCAATACCAACTAAACGTAATTAAAGACCAATTTCCTTCTATTCAAGTATCACCAGCTCCTGATTCTTTGAATCTTAGACAACAGGTAGTTATTGGGCAGGTATCAGATGATTATGGTTTAACCAAATTACAGATTGTATATTATCCCAAAGGTGACGAGTCAGCATTGAAGAAATCGTCACTTCCTGTTAAAAAGGATGTTTTTGATAGATTCGTTTTTATGTTTCCGGGAAATTTATCTTTGGAAGAAGGAGTAAGTTATGATTACTATTTTGAAGTTTTTGATAATGATTCAAGAAATGGTTTTAAGAGTACTCGTTCAAACATTTTCTCGGATAGGTTATCTACTCAAGATGAAAAAGAAGATCAGTTATTACAAGAGAAAAATTCTAATCTAAACAGCCTACAAAATTCAATTAAAAATCAAGACAAACAGCTTTCTGAACTCGATAAATTGCAAAAGATGGGTAAAGAAAAACCCCAGCTTGAATTTAAAGACCGTCAAAAAATCAATGATTTTATAAAACGTCAAAAGCAGCAAGAACAGATGATGAAAGAGTTTTCTAAAAAACTTGACGATAATTTGAAGGAATTTAAAACCGAGAAGAACGATCCAAATAAGGAAATGCTTCAAGAACGTTTAAATAATGCTGAAAAAGAAGCAGATATGAATGAGAAGTTATTGGATGAACTCCAAAAGTTAAGTGATAAAATGCGAGAAGAGGATCTCTTTGACAAAATCGATCAATTTAAACAGAGCTCTAAAAACCAGATGAAAAATTTAGAGCAATTGGTTGAGTTAACTAAGCGTTATTATGTTGAGAAAAAAGCCGAACAATTAGCTAATAAACTTGATCAACTTGGAGATAAACAGGAAAAACTTGCTGATTCCCCCGATAAGAATACTGAAAAGAATCAAGAGCAACTTAATCAAGAGTTTGATAAACTTCAGGAGGAATTAAGACAGTTGGACAAAGACAATAACGACTTAAATAAACCCATGGACATTCCATCTGATGAAAAGCAAGAGCAAAGCATTGATGAGGACATGAAAAAAGCAACAGAAGATTTAAAGCAACAAAATCAAAATGCTGCAAAACCAAAGCAGAAGAGTGCAGGACAAAAAATGAAGCAAATGGGTCAAGAAATGATGTCCTCTATGGGTGGTGGTGAGATGGAGCAACTCCAAGAGGATGTCAAGATGTTAAGGCAGATTCTCGATAATTTATTGGCGTTTTCTTTTA
>JBKBOP010000044.1:0-15925 GCA_046293575.1 Flavobacterium sp.
CGGAAGTGTGATTACTGATACCGATGCCTATGTTATTGGTGTTCCCGAAGAAGCCACTTTTGAAGGTATTCGCAACATTGTTTTTACCACTCGATACCGCGATAAAGACATTAAAGCGTTGAGAAAAGTGGTCACTTTAGCCAAACAATTCGATGCCCGAGTGCATTGTCTCTATGTCAATACCTCAAAAACAGACGTCAAAGAAGTGGTGATGGAAGATTGGAAGTTGTTGTTTAAAGATGACAATGTGGTTTTTCACACCTTTGAAAGTAACGATGTAAAAAATACCATCATCAATTTTACCAATTCTTATGAAGTTGATTTGTTGGCGATGCTCAACTATAAACGAGGATTTTTTGAAGAGCTATTCAACCAAAGTCTCACTCAAAAGTTGTCCTATCACGTGAAAGTGCCACTCTTGGCGATTCATGAAAATAGGTTATAATGTTTTCTCATTCGAAATGACCCGTAGTCTTACTGCGGGTTATTTTTTTTGGGGGTTATCAGGTTCAACATTTCTTGACAAAACACTATATTAGCCAACAAAACTAACCTGATTCATGGAAGAACAACAAACTATCAAAAAGGGATTTTTGGCTAAAGCCCTTGATTTTATTGAAAAGAAAGGGAATAAACTTCCCGACCCAGCCATTCTCTTCGGTTTACTTATGGTGTTGGTATGGTTTGCCTCTTGGGCGATGTCTGACGTCAGTTTTACTGAGATTGACCCACGGACGATGCAAACCATTAAAATTAAAAACCTTTTGGCTGGAGCCAGCTTGGCTGAATTTATGTCGAAGATGGTCACCACCTTTGTCAACTTTGCACCCCTTGGGGTCGTTTTGGTTGCCATGCTCGGTCTTGGTGTTGCCGAACACACTGGTTTTATCAATGCTGGACTTCGCTCTATTTTGAACGTAACCCCAAAAATGCTTTTGACTCCTGTGTTGATTGCGGTGGGTATTTTAAGTCATATTGCTGTAGACGCGGGCTATGTGCTCGTGATTCCTTTGGGAGCGGTTATTTTTTACGCAGCGGGTAGGCATCCCTTGGCGGGTATTGCGGCGGCTTTTGCGGGGGTATCTGGAGGTTTTTCGGCTACGTTTTTTATTCCCTCCAGCTTGGACCCAATGTTGGCAGGTATTACACAAGAAGCAGCCAGATTGTCAGCACATCCATCGGCAGTAGACATCATGATTAACCCGTTGAATAACTTTTATTTTACGACCGCCTCTTCCTTTTTAGTGGTGATTGTGGGTTGGATTATTACGGATAAATTTATTGAACCAAGACTCAAAAACACTGTGGTGGATGCCGATGCCGCTGATTTACCTGTATTAAAAGAAATCTCTAAACAAGAAATGAAAGGATTGCTTTGGGCTGTGGTTTCGATGGTGGTCTGTACGCTATTGTTGGTGTTTTCTGTCTTGCCTGAAGATTCCGCATGGCGTTCGGTGGCAGATGGTTTTCAAGGACAACTCTTGCACACGACGGCTCCTTTGATGAGATCGATAGTCGCTATTATCTTTGTGTTTTTCTTAGTGCCCGGTGTGGTCTATGGCTACGTATCTGGCTCGGTGAAAACCCATAGAGATGTGGTACAGGGTATGAGTAAATCCATGAGCAGTATGGGGTACTATATTGTTATGGCTTTTTTCTGTGCACAGTTTATTTATGCTTTTGGAGATTCTAATATGGGAGCTTTGATTGCGATTAAGGGTGCCAACTGGTTAAAGGCGATGTCCTTCCCGATGGGCTTTACTTTGGTGGGAATTGTTTTCCTCTCCGGATTTGTGAATTTATTGGTGGGTTCTGCCTCGGCTAAGTGGGCATTGATTGGAGCGGTGATGGTTCCCATGTTGATGGAATTGGGCATTTCTCCCGATTTAACACAGGCCGCTTACAGAGTAGGAGATTCCAGTACGAACATCATCACACCGTTATTACCTTATTTCCCTTTGATTGTGGTCTTTTGTCAAAAGTATGTCAAGAATAGCGGTATTGGTACATTGATTTCATTGATGTTACCGTATTCAGTCGCTTTGATATTCATTTGGACATTGTTTTTATTGTTGTTCTGGGCCTTAGGTTTCCCCATTGGTGTGGGAGCTAGTTTTGATTTTCCTACGACGAATGTGTAGGTAATATTGAACTTGATTCAAAACAAAAAACCATCGGAATTCCGATGGTTTTTTTATGGTTACAGTTTACAATCTACAATATACAATATACAATCCTCCTCCGCCTAATTATTCAACATCACCGGCATCACCAACATCGTTATGGTTTCGCCTTCATCTAAACCATCTACGGGCGTTAAAATTCCGGCACGGTTGGGTAATGACATTTCTAGTTGGATTTCGTCTGATTGTAGGTTGGTCAACATTTCAAGTAAGAAACGAGAGTTGAAACCAATTTGCAGATCGTCACCTTGGTAATCGCAGGTGAGACGTTCTTCGGCTTTGTTGGAGTAATCTACATCTTCCGCAGAGATATTTAATTCAGTTCCCGCCATTTTCAATCGAATTTGGTGGGTGGTTTTATTAGAGAAAATAGCAACCCTTTTAACTGAGTTTAAAAACTGATTGCGGTCAATTAATAATTTATTTGGATTTTCTTTTGGGATAACAGCTTCATAATTTGGATATTTTCCATCAATGAGGCGACATACTAAATGGTAATTTTCAAAAGAAAAAACAGCATTGCTATCATTGTATTCGATGATGACATCTGTATCTAAAGTAGCCAAAATACCTTTTAAAATATTTAAAGGTTTTTTGGGCATGATGAAGTCTGAAGTTTGTGCTGCTTTTACATCGGTGCGAGCATATTTCACTAATTTGTGAGCATCGGTAGCCACAAAAATCAATCCTTCTGTTGAAAATTGAAAGAACACCCCCGACATCACTGGTCTTAAATCATCGTTACCGGCAGCAAAAATAGTTTTACTAATGGCAGTTGCCAATACTTCTGAAGGCACTGTGGTTTTGGAAGCATCTTCTAAAATCATCGGTTTTGGAAACTCTTCTCCTGGAGAATAAGCTAATGCATACTTACCAGAGTTTGAACTTATTTCAATGGTGCTGTTTTCTTCTACAGTAAAAGTCAGTGGCTGCTCAGGGAACGTCTTTAAAATATCAAGTAGTAATTTTGCAGGCACGGCCACACTTCCGGTGCTGTTGCTATCAATTTCCATTGAGGAAGACATGGTCGTTTCTAAATCAGAAGCAGATACTTTTAATTTGTTGTTATCTAGTTCAAATAAAAAGTTGTCTAGAATAGGCAAGGTGTTGTTACTGTTAATAACGCTTCCCAACACTTGCAATTGCTTGAGAAGATAAGAACTGGATACGATAAATTTCATTTCGGTTGCTTATTTTATATCCCACAAATATAAGGTCATTGCTTCAATAACAAAAAGAATTTTATTAACATTAGCGACGGTACATTTGCTTGCGAAGCCAAGTGAAAAGGAACCCGAAAACTAGTAATAAAAGCAATGGAAGTCCGATAGTTATCAACTGCACTCGAGAATATTCTTCATAGACCTTTTCCTTGTCCAGCAATGGAATTCTGATTTCTTTGGATTTGATGTTGATAAGTCCGCTATCATCCAACATATATTGCACCGCATTTAAAAGAAAATCTTTATTGCCGTAGAACTTATTGGTCCATTTGTCGAAGCCTAGTTCTAGTGGTTGGTAATTTTTATCCAATTGGTTTTTAAAAACATCTCCATCAGAAACCACCAGCATTTGGGTGGACGTACTGCTTTCTAGGAATTGCGTTTGGAAAGGCAACACTCGATTTTTAAAGGCAGAGGTGAAGTTGCCTTCCAGCAACACCGCCACGGGAATATTTCCTTTGTTTTCAAACTCTTCAGGTTCCGGACGTTCAAGTACCATTTCTAAAGCTACTTCCACCGGGGTTCCTACCGCTTTTGAGTAATTGGAAGATTGCAACAGTATTGTTTTTTGAATGTTGTTTTTCAATGTATCAATAGGATTGGCAAAATCAAATTTGATTCCCTCAATGTTATTGACAATGGGGTGGGTGCTGTTGGAGTAAATCATGGGTGCATACATCCATGGATATTGGGTGTATTGCGTAGCAGACCCACTTTCACCCGTGGCCAATGCAATGGGGGTTGCCATCACATCTTTTATCAAAGCGGGATTGATTCTAAATCCGTAGCGGAAAAACATATCCTGCAACTGTAAATCTCTTGGGAAGGCTAGTGTTCGTCCGCTCTCGTTATAGAGACTGTCCATTTCAATATTGACCATGTCAATCAACCAAATCATTTTGCCTCCTTGCATGATGTATTGATCGAGCACCAATTTTTCTGCATCTGTAAAGGGTTCGGTGGGTTTGACCATCAAGGCCAGTTCGTATTCATTCAATTGCTCTACTACCTTAGATGGGTTTGAGATTACACTATCTAAAGTAAAAGGTGCGATAAAATAATTTTCTCTAAGTGATAACAAAGCATCCCCCAGATTAGCATCTTGGAGTTGCCCATTTCCTTTGAGAACGGCAATTTTTTTTGATTTTTCAGTGGCTATTTTTTGTAAAGCCTCTGCAAAAACAAATTCTAAACGCTGTATAGAGTTTATAATACTTTCTGAACCAGAACCCATTACTTTGTTTTTGATTAAAGAAACTTGAGTATCTCGATTGCCGCTATACACCACTGCCCAAGGGAATACCATTTCTTGGGTTTGTTTTCCGCGGTCTTCCACGGTTACTTGCATGGGAGGCATTCCTCTGGAAAAGAAACTTTCGATGATATTATCTGAATCTTCAACGTCTTCGAGCGGGTTAATAAACTGGAACTGAATATTCGAATTGAAGGCTTTAAATTCCTCTAATAATTGTTGTGTTTCTTGTTGCAGCCTTTTAATTTCTGTTGGAAATGTACCTTCCAAGAAAACATCTACAAAAAGCGGACTATTTACTTCCTCTAAAAGGGATTTTGTGGCTTCTGATAAGGTATATCTTTTGTCACCTGTGAGGTCCCATCTTTTGAATATATTTTGACTGCCAATATTCAATAACAATAGTACTATCAAAGCAATGGGTAGTATTGCAAAAGATTTCCAAAGTTTTTTCCCTTCATTGTTGATGTGCTGTAATCGCCATACGGTGGCTAACAAAAACAGTAAGGTCAACGATACAAAGTACAGTAAGTCACGCGTATCCAACACCCCTCGACTCATGCTTCGGTAGTGGGATTCCATTCCCATTGAGGCAATGAAGGAATTGTTGCCTTCCATTAATTGTGAAAGCCCCTCAAAACCAAAATAAAAGCCAAAGCACAAAAGGGCAGATAGAATAAAAGCTACAATCTGGTTTTCTGTAAGGATAGAAGTAAAAATACCAATAGCGGTATAGGACGCTATTAAAAAAACAAGTCCTAAGTAGGCTCCAAGCGTACTTCCCCAATCGATGTTTCCTGCTGGATAGCCCAATTCGTTTAAAACGTAGATGTATATTAAGGTTGGGAGTACCGTTAGTAGAATCAACATTAAGGCTCCTATATATTTCCCAAGCACAATTTGCCAATTGCTCAAAGGTTTGGTCAGTAATAATTCTAAGGTACCTTGTTTGCGTTCGTCAGAAAAGCTTCTCATGCACACCGCAGGCGTTAAAAAAATCAGGATCCAAGGAGCAAGCGTAAAAAAGGGAGTTAAGTCATTATACCCACTGTTAAGAATATTAAATTCACCTTCAAAAACAAATAGAAAAAGTCCGCTCAACAGTAAAAATACTGCCATGACCAAGTATCCGGTTATCGATCCAAAAAAAGATTTTAATTCTTTGAGCAATAAAGCTTTCATAAACAGTTTATTTTTCGCTGTACACTACATTAACACTCCATGCTTCTGGCTTGGCATTAAAGAGTTTTTTGGTAAAAGTCCATACTTCATTAAAAAATTCTGAGTTTCGGTAGTTGAACAAATCATTTTCACTGTCCCAATGGCTGTAGGTAAAAAAGACCTCAGGATGTTCGTTGTCTTGATACAACTCTAGAAAACGATTTCCTGGAGCATTTCGTATTTTTTCTTTGATAGATTCAAAATTGGCTAAAAACTTTGGAATGTTTTCTTCGTGAAAACTCATTTTTACGATCCTGACAATCATATTATTTGAATTTTATGTTGATGGTGTCCCTATACCCCAACCCGAAAAGGCTAGAGGCACTCCCTGTTAAATCGGGATTACTTCGATATAAAGCAATTTCAAGATGATTCGCCTCATTGAATAGAGCTAGTTGGCTTCCTTCAAATCCCTTTAGAGGTTTATGGCTATTCATTGCTATTTCAGAGTAGGTGTTCAGTATCCGTTGAATGGGTTTGGGACGCAATTGAATCTCAAAGTTTCTTCCTTTGGCGGCTTCTTGAAATATTTTTTGGGTGATGTTCAACACCACATTGCCAAAATTATCAATGTAAATGACATGACCTTTTAAGGTGTTTCCGTCTGCACTTAATTGTGGCTGAAGTTCTGTTACCGCTTTTAATTCATTGATTTCCTTGCCCACCACATTCAAAGAACCACCTTTTGCTAAATGGCAGGCAACCGTTGTGAAAACATCTAAATCTGTAGCTTCATTAGGTAAGCGTTCATGGATATTGATAGCAACTATTTTCTCAGGTTGAATGGTTTTAGTGAGCATACTCAGGATGCCATTATCTGCACAAACAAAAAAGTGATGGTTCCAAAGCATTGCCAGGTGTTGATTTTCATGATTCAATTCTGCATCAACACCAATAAGATGGACGGTTCCTTTTGGGAAACTTCTGTAACTTGCCCCAATGATGTAACTGGTCTCAGCGATGTTGAAAGGATCAATCAAATGGGTGATGTCAACAAGGGTAGCCTCGGGGTATTCTGAGTATAATTTTCCTTTCAATATTCCCACAAATGGATCTTTGATACCATAATCTGTCGTTAAAGTAATTATTGACATTATTTTGTTTATAACTATTCGTGGAACCTAAAATCGAATTCTCTATATTTGAATAGTGCAAATCTAACAATTAAAAAATGATTTTTTAATTCTAAAAAATATTGCTTTTGAACGAAAGACTCATTGAACTCCACGACATCGCCCCCAAAGAATTTTGGGGAGCTCAGGACACCCACCTGGAAACCATCAAAAAGTATTATCCTAAACTGAAAATTGTTGCCAGAGGCACCACCTTGAAAGTATTTGGAGAAAAAGAACTACTCGATGAATTTGAAAATCGTTTTAATCGGTTGATGTTTCATTTTACAAGGTATAACAATATAGATACCAATGTCATTGATCGCGTGATTCAAAGTAATTCAAACGAAGAACAAAGGATGCCCGACCATGATAAAATTTTGGTGCATGGATTAGGAGGGAAGCTTATCAAACCCTTGTCGCCCAATCAGCACAAAATGGTGGAGCTCATTGAAAAAAACGATATGCTTTTTGCTGTGGGACCTGCTGGAACCGGAAAAACCTATACAGGTGTGGCACTCGCCGTAAGAGCTCTAAAAGAAAAGCAAGTCAAACGCATCATCCTCACCAGACCTGCGGTGGAAGCAGGTGAAAATCTTGGTTTTCTTCCCGGTGACATGAAAGAAAAATTAGATCCCTATATGCAGCCTTTATATGATGCATTACGAGATATGTTGCCTCCACAAACTTTGGAAGATTATATCCTAAAAGGCATTATACAAATTGCACCCTTGGCTTTTATGAGAGGTCGCACCTTAGATCATGCCTTTGTGATTTTAGATGAAGCTCAGAATACCACCCATTCACAGATGAAAATGTTTTTAACTCGTATGGGGAAAAATGCTAAATTTATTGTCACAGGAGATCCGGGTCAAGTCGATTTACCTAGACGAACCATCTCAGGATTGAAAGAAGCTTTATTGATTTTAAAAGATGTTGATGGCGTTGGCATACTCTATTTAGATGACAAGGATATTGTCAGACACCGTTTGGTTAAAAAAATCATTGATGCTTATAAGAGTATCGAAAATCACGATTAGGATTTTTAGAGTCATCTAAAATACTCATATACAAGACCTCTCCCAATTAATAACGGAGAGGTTTTTTTATGCCAAGTCATTTTCATCCCTGCCATAAGTGACTTATAAGAAAATATTTATTTAATGGCACGGTATTTGGCATATTAACTATAATTAACAATAAATTTTTTAAAATGAAAAAAATCTTTTTAGTGTTCAGTTTGTTTACAGCTGGTTTTGCCTTTTCTCAATCTTCAGAAATGAAAATTACCCCTGAGAATTCATGGTTCAAAGCAGGATTAAATGTTGGTCTGCCCATTGGTGACATGTCCGATGTTAGTTCTATTATGGTTGGAGCAGATTTCAGAGCACAGTACTTAGTAAATCCAAATTTTGGAATTGGAGTTGCTTCTGGATATAATCACTTTTTCGGTAAAGATGGAGCTCAAGATTTAGGTTTGATTCCTTTGGCCGGATTTGTGAGATACTATGCTCAACCCAAAGGATTATTTGTTGGTGTAGATCTAGGGTATGGTTTTTTAACCAATGCAGATAGCAATAGTGGTGGTATGTATTTGAATCCTCAAATTGGATACCATAATGAAAAATGGAATTTTTATGCTTTTTATCAGCATACTTTTGCACAAAATAATTTTGACATACAAGTCATTGGATTAGGTACTACCTATAACATTATGTTTTAATTCGTAACATAAAATCATTTGAAAGGATCGCTTTGCGGTCCTTTTTTTATGCTGACTTTTAAAGGTTGTAATGAATGTAAAGTAAGTTATAATTTTTACTTTTGCACCACCGAACAACACACAACCATGAACACTATCACCACTACTCATTTCAATTTTCCAAATCAAAAATCGGTCTATCGAGGTAAGGTTAGAGAAGTTTACAACATCAACGATGAACTTTTGGTGATGATTGCCACCGATAGACTTTCTGCTTTTGATGTGGTCATGCCTAAAGGGATTCCCTATAAAGGTCAAATTTTAAATCAAATCGCTACTCGATTTATGGAGTTGACCCAAGATATAGTTCCCAATTGGCTTGTGGCAACACCCGATCCCAATGTGGCAGTGGGTCACCTTTGTGAACCTTTCAAAGTTGAAATGGTGATTAGAGGGTATCTTTCCGGTCATGCAGCTCGAGAATATACCGCGGGAAAAAGAATCCTTTGCGGAGTCACTTTACCCGAAGGGATGAAGGAAAATGATGCTTTTTCAGTTCCCATCATCACCCCAACCACCAAAGCAGCCATGGGAACCCATGATGAAGACATTTCAAGAGAAGATATTTTAGCACAAAATATTGTTTCTGAGCAGGATTATTTGGTGTTGGAACAGTATACCAGAACTTTATTTCAAAGAGGAACCGAAATTGCAGCCGCTCGCGGATTAATTTTAGTGGATACCAAATATGAATTCGGAAAAACCAAAGAGGGCACTATCGTGTTGATTGATGAGATTCACACTCCTGATTCTTCTCGTTATTTTTATGCAGAGGGTTATGAAGAACGTCAACAAAAAGAGGAGTCCCAAAAACAACTTTCCAAAGAGTTTGTGAGGCAATGGTTAATTGCCAACGGTTTTCAGGGGAAAGAAGGACAGTTGATTCCTGAGATGACTGACGAATACATTCATTCGGTATCAGAACGTTATATTGAACTCTATGAAAAAATTTTGGGAGAACCTTTTGAAAAAGCAGACATCAGTGATATTCATAATCGTATTGAGAAGAATGTTTTGCTATATTTAAGTAACACCTAGAAATGCTCATTAAACGTTTTAAGCCATATCGAAAGATGTGGCTTTTTGTTTTTGGTTACAAATCTTTTTTCTGTTGCTCAGGATTTTGTCTTGAATCAAAAATTTTAAGGATGGCAACTGAATCGTTATTAAGAGTATAAATAATCTTGTAATGTCTTACGATTATCCTTCTAAAATTTGGAGTAATGCTATCTTTTTGAAACTGTTTTTGAAAAACTATTTTTTTGGTGGCAATAAGAATTTCACTTTTAATTTTTTTTGCAACTGTTGGAGAAACATTTTTATAAAATCGAATATATCTTTTAAATCTTTTTATGCCGAATGTGTCCAGATTACCTTATCAGTTTTCATGACCAATTTTCAGATTCTTTTTCTAATTCTTCTTGTGTAATACAATGTCCCTTTTCAAGTTCTTGTAAAGCGTCGTTAATCATTTTTTCGTATGATGCTTTGCTCAGAGGCTTTCCATCGGTAGAAAAGGCTATAGTTTCATTTTCCCAATAGGTTTCCATCACCACTTTAATTACATTAAGTAGTTTTTCGTCTGCCTTATCCAAGTATTCAATTACGCTGTTTTTTAGATCTAAAGCTCCCATTGATATAAGTTTTAATCAAAGTTAAACAATTTTGAATTCATTATCTACTATCAAAATACAATTCAATGCCTTCACCAACCTTATTGTTAAAAAACTGTTATAAATAGTTGGCTATGTAACATTTAAATACATCTGTCGTCTATTCTAGTAATCAATCATTAATCAAAAAATCAATCATCATGAAAAAATCAATTTTGTTTTTAGGAGTCGCCTTATTGGCTTTTGGTCATCCATCTTTTGCAACCCAACATGAAATTAAAACCCCAGAAACTAATATCTACGCTGGTATGTATGCCACCCCAATGGTAGTCGCTATTAGCAAAGGGGAGGTGGAAGTTGTTCAAAAAATGATAAAGTATGGAGCTAATGTCAACGAGAAAGTAAACGGTATGTCTCTATTAATGTATGCTGCCCGTTACAATCAAGTTGAGATTATGGAAATGCTTGTTCAAGCAGGAGCTGATGTTAAAGAGAAATGTAAAAATGGGTTCACTGCCGCCAAGTATGCAGAACTTTCAAATGCGACAGAAGCTGCAGACTATTTAAAGAGTTTAAAATCAAAGTAAAAATTTGATTTTGTGTTAGTTGTTTGCAAAAATCCCGCTGAAAAGCGGGATTTTTTATTTATTTATGTATGGTCTGTGTGCGATCTGGTCCCACCGATACCACTGTGATGGGAACTTCCAAATAGTTTTCAATAAAGGATACATACTCCTTAAATGCATTTGGCAAGGCTTCATAACTGGTAAGTCCTGTTAAATCTGCTTCCCAACCACTCATCGTTTCATAAACTGGTTCAACATTTTCAGGTTCAATGTTATAAGGGAGGTGTTTGATGTTTGCTTCTCGATAGGTGTATGAAGTACACACTTTCAAGGTGTCAAATCCGGAAAGGACATCGCCTTTCATCATATAGAGCTGAGTAACACCATTGACTTCTACGGCATATTTCAATGCTACTAAATCCAACCATCCACATCGTCTTGCACGACCGGTTACAGAACCAAATTCATTGCCAACTTTAGCCATAGTGGCACCCACCTCGTCAAATAATTCGGTTGGAAAAGGGCCGCTGCCCACGCGGGTAGTATAGGCCTTAAAAATCCCAAAGACGTCTTTAACTCTATTGGGAGCTATACCCAAACCTGTGCAGGCACCCGCAGCGGTAGTATTGGATGAGGTTACATAAGGATAAGTACCAAAATCAATATCTAATAAAGAGCCTTGAGCTCCTTCTGCTAGTATACTTTTTCCGCTTTTTAAGGCTTGGTTGAGGTACTCCTCACTATCAATAAAGGTGAGACTTTTCAAAGTTTCAATGGCTCCAAAAAACTCATTCTCCATTTCTTCTAAGTCATATTCCATGGCCACATCATAAAAGGCAATCATCGATTCATGTTTGTCTGCCAAGGCTCGGTACCGTTCTTTAAAGTCGGCTAGTTCAATGTCGCCCACACGAATTCCGTTTCTACCGGTTTTATCCATATACGTCGGACCAATACCTTTTAAGGTAGAGCCAATTTTTGCTTTTCCTTTTGAGGCTTCCGAAGCGGCATCCAACAAACGGTGGGTTGGTAAGATTAAATGAGCCTTTCTGGAAATTAACAACTTTGATTTTACATCCATGTTGAACTTTTCCAACCCTTTTAGTTCTTGTTGAAACACCACGGGATCCATCACGACACCATTTCCAATAATGTTCATGGCATTTTGATGGAAAATTCCTGATGGAATGGTTCTCAAAACGTGTTTAATGCCATCAAATTCAAGGGTATGTCCCGCATTGGGGCCTCCTTGGAAACGAGCGATAATATCATATTTTGAGGTGAGTACATCAACAATTTTTCCTTTGCCTTCGTCACCCCATTGCAGGCCTAATAGTAAATCTACGGTCATTCGTTAATAATTGGTTAGGTATGTAGTTAGTTATGTTTCTGTGTTGGTTTTTTTCTGTCCATACAGATACAAAGAGTGGTTGTGAATTTCAATGTTGAAAATTTCTTCAATCGTCTTTTTAATTTGTTGAATTCTTGGATCACAAAATTCCATGACTTCTCCGGTATCTGTCATGATAATATGGTCATGTTGTTTATCAAAATAAGACTTTTCATAATGTGCCTGAATATGGCCAAACTGATGACGACGCACCAATCCACACTCCAATAACAGTTCGATGGTATTATATAAAGTGGCACGACTCACACGATAGTTTTTATTTTTCATCTTGATATACAAGGATTCAATATCAAAATGTTCTTGGGCATTGTAAATTTCTTGAAGTATGGCATAACGTTCCGGAGTTTTTCGGTGCCCTTTTTCTTCTAAGTATTTGGTAAATACATTTTTAACAATTTCCTGACTGCTGGTTTGGTCCATGGCATTATTCATAAAGTGCCACAAAGATAACGATTATTTACGGTATCAAAAACCTTATTTTTTAATCACTTTGTGCCATTTAACTACCTCACCCGATTGGAATTTAAGCCAGTATACTCCACTTGAAAATTTAGAAAGATTGGGAGATTGTTGATGATTTCCTTTTGAAAGTTGTTGAAGCCTACTGCTGTATAACTCCCAGTCATAGTATTCAATGCTGGTTTCAATAGCAATGAGTTCTTGAACAGGATTTGGTGCAATATTCCAGAGTTCTGAAATTTTGACAACAGGATTAGACAAATTACAAACTAATGCATTGATTTTATCCCATATTTGATTGTTCAAGATAAATGGAACTGGTAAATCATCTGGATTTTCTCCCATTCTAATCCATACCAATCCTTCACTTGGCGTGACACTTAAAAACTGGCCATATTTTCCTGCCGCTACATAGGTGTCCGCAGGAGCATTTGGAACTAAAAACCCAGGAAATGTGAGTGTTGTGCCCGGAAGTTTAAAGGAACTTTTGCCATTCAACCACCACAAGTATCCATAAGAAAGGTTGTGAGGTTGTGAGGTGTTAACCATCTCCATAAAAAAGTTGGAATCAGTCATGATGGGTGTGTTTCCCCAATTCCCTCCATTCAGCATTAACAATCCAAAGCGAGCCATACTTCTTGGGGTACTGAAAAAGACATTGTTCTCATCAACTGGGAGAAAAGCTCCATTCATACCAATAGGGTTCCTCACTTTTTGAAAAAAGAATTGATTGAGTGTTTGTCCCGTTGCAGAGGCAATCACTTGATCTAAAAGCGTATAAGGAGCATTGTGATAATACCATTGTGTGCCTGCATCAGATAGGTATTGCAAACAGTTCGGCTCCGTACAATTTAGGTTGCCAATGGTAAAGTCTAAACCAGTGGTCATATTCAACTGGTTTTTTATGGTAATTTTTTCCTCTTTTAAAATGGGAGCAGAAGTCCAACCTTCTCCTAAATAGTGTGAAGTTGTGTCTTGAATGGATAAAAATCCTTCTTGTTGAGCAATCCCTACTGTAAAAGCAGTTAATGTTTTTCCTGCAGAAGCCCAATACCAATTGTCATTGGGTTGAAAGCCATCAAAATACTGTTCCAAAACAATCTTTCCATTTTTCAAAAGAATAAATGCTTTTGATTGATTAGCATCAAGAAAATCATAAAGCTCTGTAATTTTTTCAGGGCAATAGCCAAGAGTGCTTGGAAGTGTGCTTTCCCAAGCAGTACTTGTTATAGGAGGAAAATAAAGTTCTTGACCTAAAAGATGGCCAGTCAGTCCTAAGGTTAAAATGAATACTAATGCCCTCATAAACCATTTTTTTGATTTGGACTTAAGATAGTGTAAAAGGTTTAATTTTGATTGACACGAATAACCTTATCTACACCATCAATTTTTTTAATGTTTTCAATCAGTTTTTTTAATATGGTGTTGTTTCTCACAATAACGGCTACTTTACCCTTAAAAATTCCTGCATCACCACTTAAAGAAATACTTTGAATATTGACATGCATTTGATTGGAAATGATTTTGGTTAACTGATTTGTCAATCCAATACTGTCCATACCGGTAATTTCTAAAATGGCTTTAAATTCTTCTTGGGTTGAGTCAATCCATTTGGCAGGGATAATTCTATAGGCGTAATTCGATTGTAAACTAATAGCATTGGGGCAATCTTTTCGATGTACTTTAATACCGTCATTAATCGTTAAAAAACCAAACACGTCATCACCCGGAATAGGATTACAACAACTTGAAAGTTTGTAGTTGAGTTTGTCCTGTTCCACTCCAAAAACCAACATGTCGAAGTTTTTGTTGAGTTCATATTTTTGAATGGATTCAGGAGCAACATTTGGAGAACGTTTCATCTTTTTGAAAAGATTCATAAACGTACTATTCTTTTGTGCTGCAAAATCTTTGAGTTGCTGGTTGTCAATAGTGCCTATACCCACACGGTAAAATAAATCTAAACTCGTTTTGAGTTTAAAGTAGTTCACCAATTCGTTAATGGTTCCTTCGTTTAAAGTAACCTTAAGATGTTTTAATTTTCTAGTTAAAAGTTCTTTTCCGTTTTCTCCAATTTTTTTAGTCTCTTCATTGAGAACGTTTTTAATTTTGTTTTTGGCTCTTGAAGTGGTTACATAATCTAACCAATGTGGTGTGGGTTTCTGATTAGCAGAAGTGATTACTTCCACTTGGTCACCGCTATTCAGAACGTGATTTAAAGGCACCAATTTTCCATTTACCCTAGTACCCCTGGTGCGTACCCCAATTTCTGAGTGAATACTGAAAGCGAAATCCAACGACGTTGCTCCTTTGGGTAAACTTTTGATTTCACCTTTGGGGGTAAAAATGTAGATTTCCTTAGAATATAAATTAAGTTTAAAATCCTCCACAAAATCAACGGCATTGGAAGAAGAATTTTCCAAAGCTTCTTTTAATAAATTCAGCCAAGTATCCAAACTGTTTTCTTCAGAAAGTCCTTGTTTGTACTTGTAATGAGCAGCATAGCCTTTTTCGGCAATTTCATCCATTCGCTCACTGCGAATTTGAATTTCTACCCATCTACCTTTGGGCCCCATCACAGTGATATGCAGTGCTTCATAACCTGTAGATTTTGGTGATGAAATCCAGTCTCTAAGTCGGCTGGGCGAGGGGCGATAAAAATCGGTTACTATGGAATAGATTTTCCAAGCCAAAAACTTTTCATCATGAGGATTGGATTTATAGACAATTCTCAACGCAAACTTATCATATACTTCATCAAAAGTCACACCTTGAGCCAACATTTTTCTTCGAATGGAATAAATAGATTTGGGCCTGCCTTTCAAAACATATTCTATTCCTTCGGTATCCAATGATTTTTTTAAGACATCTGAAATAGAGGAAATATAAGCTTCTTGCTCTTCCTTGCTCTCTTTCATCTTACTGACAATATCCTGATATACATCGGGTTCAGTGTACTTTAATCCCAAGTCCTCCAGCTTACTTTTTATATTGTACAAACCCAAGCGATGAGCCAGAGGAGCATAGATATACAAGGTCTCAGAAGCAATTTTCGCTTGTTTGTAATCCACCATTGATTCCATGGTTTGCATGTTGTGCAATCGGTCGGCAAGTTTGATGAGA
>JBKBOP010000045.1:0-3682 GCA_046293575.1 Flavobacterium sp.
AAAGAAATTTGTTTTTCCTTGAAGGGAAATCATATCCATAAAATCAAAGGGATTGGTCACGTTGTATACACGATCGCAACCCAATTCAACCAACAATCGGTCGGTTACAAATTCAAGATATTGTGTCATTAGGGTGGCATTCATGCCAATCAAGCTCACAGGGAGCGACTCGGTAACAAACTCCCTTTCAATTTTGAGAGCATCTACTAAAATTTCAGCGATTCTTTCTTTGGAAACTTTATTTTTCAAGTGGTGGTTGTGAAGATGCACTGCAAAATCACAATGCACACCTTCATCTCTGGAAATTAATTCGTTGGAGAAGGTCAAACCAGGCATCAAACCTCGTTTTTTTAACCAAAAGATAGAACAAAATGCTCCAGAGAAGAAGATGCCTTCCACAGCAGCAAAGGCGATCAGACGCTCTGCAAACGAATCGCTCTTGATCCATTTCAAGGCCCACTGGGCTTTTTTCATGATGGCAGGAAATACTTCAATGGCATGAAACAATTGGTCTTTTTCCTTTTCATCTTTCACATAGGTGTCAATCAACAAAGAATAGGTTTCACTGTGAATGTTTTCCATCATGATTTGAAAACCATAGAAAAATTTAGCTTCAGCATATTGAACCTCATTGACAAAATTCTCTGCCAAGTTTTCATTTACGATGCCGTCTGAAGCTGCAAAAAAAGCAAGAATGTGTTTGATGAAGTACTTTTCCTCAGAACTTAATTTGTTGTTCCAATCCGTTAAATCCTGGTGCAAGTCAATCTCTTCAGCGGTCCAAAAACTGGCTTGAGACTTTTTGTACCACTCCCAAATATCGTGGTGTTTGATGGGAAAAATCACAAATCTGTCTTTATTTTCTTGCAATATTGGTTCAACAGCTGTCATAGTATATTTTATTTTGAATTAGAGTAAAGTCATTGGTTAGATAAAGAGTTACAAAGATTGTAATTCAATTTGTGAATTGAAAGTCAAACTTATTCACAATCGGGCTTAGTTTTTAACATTGAATGGCGATTTTCCTACTTTAAAAACAGCTATCTAAACAAATGTAATTCAATAGTTTACAATGTTGTTATCTTAGCTAAGGAGAAGAATTTGGCATTAAAGTGTTAACGTCAGAAATCAAGTTTATCCAAGAAGTTTAAAAATTGTTTTGATGGTATTCTTCGGCGGTCTTTTCCAATTGGGCATACCACGTTTCTCCAAACCTTCTGATGAGGGCTTCTTTCACAAATTTATAGACGGGTACTTTTAATGCGGCTCCCAACTCACAAGCGGGACTGCAAATGTGCCATTCATGGTAATTAACGGCAGAGAATTCGGCAAATTCTTTAATCCTGACGGGATACAAATGGCAGGACACTGGTTTTTTCCATTCTACCAAACCTTGATTATAGGCTTGCTCGATACCACATAGTGCTGTTTTTCCATCAAAAATGACGTAGGCACATTCCTTTCCTTCAATCAGGGGTGTTTCGGGTTCTCCATCAGACCCGGTTACCCAAGTACCTTGTTCTTCGATAGCTTCAATGCCTTCTTTTCTCAATAAGGGTTTTACCTTGGGATAGATTTTTTCCAATATTGCTGTTTCCTCTGTGGTGAGCGGTGCTCCAGCATCTCCATCTACACAGCAAGCTCCTTTACACGCACTCAGATTACATACAAATTCTTCTGCGAGGAGTTCTTCGGATATGATGGTTTTGCCTATTTGGAACATTTGAAATTTTTGACAAAAATACAAAACACTAGAGGAACATATTCGTGCATTTGAGATTATTGTTCTCAAGTATAAGCATTACTTTTGCTAAAATTTTATCATGCAACTCAACTTCAAAGAAATTATCACCGCCACTATGGTCTTGTTTGCCGTTATTGATATTATTGGCAGTATTCCTATCATTATTGATTTGCGAAAAAAAGTGGGTCATATCCAATCGGAGAAAGCTTCGATTGTAGCAGCTTGTTTAATGATTGCTTTTTTATTCATTGGTGAAGAAATTCTTAAATTGATTGGGATTGACATCAATTCTTTTGCTGTGGCCGGAGCATTTGTTTTATTCTTTCTGGCTTTAGAAATGATTTTGGGTATTAAATTATACAGAGATGAAGAAGCTGCTACCGCTTCAATTGTTCCCATTGCCTTTCCGTTGATTGCCGGAGCAGGCACGATGACCACCATTTTGTCCATCCGAGCAGAATATCAAACCATCAATATTGTTATTGCCATTATTTTGAATGTTATCCTTGTGTATGGCGTTCTAAAATCATCCTCTAGAATTGAGCGACTGCTCACCAAAAATGGCATTAGTGTCATTAGAAAGGTCTTTGGGGTTATTCTACTTGCTATCGCTGTTAAATTATTCGCTGCGAATGTTAAAGGGCTTTTTGTGTAGGCTGATAATAGATAATTTTGCTCTGAAATTCAGTGACTCATGAAGATTTTTACTTACATATTGATTTTTTTGGCATTTGGGTTGATTGTGTTTAACATCTTCCACTTAGATTTTACCAATTTGTTTGCTTCCGATAGTTTAATTGCCTTGATTGGGATTATAGCCTCACTTTGTGCGATTCTCATTTTGCTTATTTTTAGAATGTCGAAGTCTATTGAAGACAAACTGAAAGAATAATGTTTGATGTTTTGATTATTGGTGGAGGTGTTTCGGGTGTTTCTTGTGCCTTGATTTTGGGTTCTGCTGTCCATAAACCTTTTGCTTCAAATAAAAAAATTGGAATTCTGACTCATCAGAAAGCTTCTGCACTCCAAGATGCTATTTTTTACAATGCTTATGGTATTCCATCTGGTGCAACAGGAGCTGAGCTACTCAAACAAAGTATTGAACAATTGGCTAATAATTATCCACACGTGGAGCAAATGGCAGGTGAGAAAGTACTCAAACTTGAACAACAAGATGCTATTTTTATAATCACAACCAACAAAAATTCGTACTCTTCCCGCTTTGTTGTGGTGAGTGTTGGAAATGGTAATCCATTCCCTTTTGAAGGACTTGAAGACTATGTCATTCCTCATCAAAAAGCATTGCCTTCCAAAAACCGACTACAACTAAGAAATGAAGATCATTTGGTGTTCCCCGGACTGTATGTTTCTGGAACAGTAGCAGGACATCGCAGTCAGCTCTCCATTGCCGCAGGAAGTGGAGCAACAGTTGCCACCGACATACTAACCCATTGGAACGAAGGCCAACCGGTTCAAGTGCATGATAGCCTTAGAAAATAATTTTCTGGGATTCTCGTACTTTCGTTACATTTGAATCAAAATCCATCCCTTGCTGTATTTTTTGTTTATTTGGATTCGCAGCAACCGAGTAAAGACGGTACTATTGTTATTGTTGATAACGGCCTATTATTTCTGTTTACCCAAAACCCTTTTCGAAGTTCCTTATGCCACAGTGATTGAAAGTGACGAAGGACAATTGTTGGGAGCAAAAATTGCTCGTGATGGTCAATGGCGATTTCCCGCTGCTGACAGTGTGCCTCATAAATTTAAAACCTGCATTCTGACTTTTGAAGACCAGTATTTTTATAAACATCCAGGATTTAATCCTGTTTCGCTGTTTCAGGCTTTACGCCAAAACATAGTATCACGCAAAGTAGTGAGAGGTGGTAGCACCCTAACGCAGCAGGTCATCAGACTCTCCCGACAAGGCCCAAAAAG
>JBKBOP010000045.1:3775-15638 GCA_046293575.1 Flavobacterium sp.
CTCCACTCGTTTAGAATTTCGACATAGCAAAGAGGAAATCTTGAATTTATATGCCTCTCATGCTCCTTTTGGAGGGAATGTCGTTGGACTTGAAATGGCATCGTGGCGGTACTTTGGCTTACAGCCTCATCAACTTTCTTGGGCAGAGGCGGCTACTTTGGCAGTGTTGCCCAATGCCCCATCACTCATTTATCCAGGTAAAAATCAAGAGCGTTTATTAGAGAAACGCAATCGACTCTTGCAAAAATTACATGACAAGGGTTTTTTAGATGATCTCACTTATTCTCTAGCTTTGGAAGAGCCTTTACCTCAAAAACCTTATGATGTACCTCAAACGGTACCTCATTTATTGCAAGGTGTAGCAAAAAAACAAGAAGGAGAACGGGTCATTACTTCCATAAAGCAGCCCTTGCAAGAACAATTGAATCGCATTGCAAAGCAGTACCATCATTATTACCAACAAAACGATGTTCATAACCTAGCCATCCTAGTGATTGAAGTGAAAACCCGAAAAATTGTGGGTTATGTGGGCAATGCTCCCACGGATACCCATCACAAAAAAGATGTTGATATCATTAGAGCTCCCAGAAGTACAGGCAGTATTCTGAAACCATTTCTATTTGCCTCTATGTTGGATGAAGGAATGATTTTGCCCAACACCTTAGTGCCAGATATTCCTACGCAAATTTCCGGCTATGTCCCCCAGAATTTTAATGCCACCTTTGATGGTGCGGTGCCTGCACGTAGAGCACTTTCGCGTTCGCTTAACATTCCTTCAGTATTGATGTTGCAAGATTATGGAGTTCCGAGATTTCAGGAACAATTGCAACGGTATCGACTGAGAAATATCAATAAACCACCTCAGCATTACGGACTTTCCCTCATTTTGGGCGGAGCTGAAAGTAATCTATGGGATTTGTGTCGCACCTATGCAGGACTTACTTCCACGTTGAATTATTACACTCATGAGCGTTCGCAATACCGAAGTAACGAATTTGCGGAATTGTCATATATGAAAGAGAATCAACCCGATTTTGGAAAAGTGAGTTATGAAAAAAATCTCATTGGGGCTGGAGCGATTTATTTGACTTATGAAGCCATGAAAGAAGTCAACCGTCCTGAGGGAGATGAAGCTTGGCAATTTTATGATTCAGCAATGCCCATTGCTTGGAAAACAGGTACCAGCTTTGGAAATCGTGATGCTTGGTCCATCGGCACCACTCAAGAGTATGTTATTGGAGTTTGGGTTGGCAATGCAACAGGCGAAGGGCGTCCGGGGTTAACAGGTGTGAGCTATGCCGCCCCCATCATGTTTGATGCCTTTAGATTGCTCCCAAAGACTCATTGGTTTGAACGACCTTTAAACAATATGGAAAATACCGAGGTATGTGCTCTAAGCGGAAACTTGCCTCATGAGGGGTGTCCCACTGCAAAGCAATGGATTCCGCTATCAGGTCATCAATCATCGGTTTGCTCGTATCACAAATGGGTACATTTAGATGCAGAAGGTTTTCAGGTGAACAGTTCTTGTGCCAATATGGATGAAATTCAGACACAATCATGGTTTGTGTTGCCGCCGGTAATGGCCTGGTATTATAAAAGTAAATCGATACATTATCAGGAAGTTCCACCTTATAGAATTGGTTGTGAGCCGGTGCAACAGCATCGTATGGATTTTATTTATCCCAAGAATGAGTCAAAAATTTATTTAACCAAAGACTTTCGTTCACAAGTGCAGCCTGTGGTGGTGAAAGTGGCTCATTCACAACCTAAAATGAGGTTGTTTTGGTACGTAGATCGCATTTATTTGGGTTCCACAGAGAAATTTCACGAGATGCCTATTCAAGTGGCAAGTGGAAAATATCTTATATCTGTTGTAGATCAAGATGGTAATGAGATTTCGAAGTCAGTGGAGATTATAAATGAGAATTAACGCGTGACAATTGGCTTTTTATGAGCTGTGTAGAATCTTTTGATATCATATTTTGGTGTGCCAGTATTTCAAATTGGTTGATGGCTGATTGCACTTCATCAATGAGTAGAGTAGGATTCTTGACTTTAAAATGACTTGCTAATTGCAGCAAATGTTCCCTGCCGGGAGATTTGAGTTCGCCAAAAACGGCAGTACTATGCATCCCAAAAGAGGAGGTGGAAAAGGTTAAATCATAGGCTGGTGCAACTGACCACACGCCTTTAGCATCCATTAAAAACGAGAAATTTTTACTATGATCATCACGATTATGTGCCAATACATTAAAGGCTGCCATTCTAAATATTTTACTGTAGGCTTTCACATCTTTTTCGAGTTTAAAAGCAGCATCCATTAAATGTCCATAGTCTAATGTACTCATGCGAAAGTTATCATGCAAAAGTCCGGCAGCTGAATGGAGGTGTATTTTGGTATTTCCTCTTCTATCAAACCGTTTACTTCCAAAAAAAATATTTCCTTTAGCACTTTTAAAAAGTTTATAAGAGGCTACCTCAATACCAGCCCTTTCAGCCATTTGGTTATAGGTATATTCAATAAGAGCTATATCTTCCCGATCATGAGAACTCGGAAATTTAATTATCCAATGTTCAAATCCATCAGGCAAAATATCTTTGCCAAAAAGCAATTCATTTGTATTTTTTTTATATCCAACAAGAATTTTAGGTCTGGCACCTCCAGACGAGCCGCCCAATTGAAACAATTCATCCACTACATCAGAAGCGTCACCCGATAGCACCATATTTATTTCACTAGCAATTTTATCTAAATCTATTTGATGAGAATTGAAAACATTAGTTTCATAAACGGGTTCATAGGCAATGGCTCCCATAGAATTATTGTCCAAAAAAGATAATCGATCTAGTGCGGTAAGACTATTTAGGTCAACTTGTAGAGATTTAAGTTTTCGATCCAATAAAAGTCGTCCCCACCCATCGGGTAACGAATCATGAAATACTCCAAATAATCCTTCAAAGTGGTTTTCAGTTGGGGTAACTATCTCCGAAGTTCGTTTTAACCTAAATGGTGATATCTCTAAGGCAGTCTCAAGAAAATCTTCATGGTATTTGAAATAAATTTTGTTTTGCACCACAACCATTTGACCAATTTCTTGCTTGGTATGTTCTGTAAGAAGGTATGCCTTTATTTTTTCGACCGATTTCATGGCTTTTGAAATAGTTTTTCGATTTCCTTCAGGTTGAGCTCTGTGGCAAATACACTGTCAAACTCATTCAGTCTATTAAAAAAGTGTGATAATAGCAATAAAGATTCAAGAGAAATTTGTCCTTTGTTTTCAAAACGTTTCAAACTTCCAAGTGAAACTCCAGATAATTGAGCCAATTGAGCTTGGGAATATTTATTTTGCTTGCGAAACGTTTTGAATCGCTTTCCAAGCTCCATTTGAACTTCAAGAGGTGTTTTGTCAATTGAAAAATTTTTCATTTTTAGATCAAATAGTATCCAAATATAGCATATTAAATCGATTTGGATAAAATATTAGCCATTAATTATAAGTGTTTCTTAGTGAATTGCAATAGGTTCAAAAAAAAACGCCCACCGAAATTCGGCAGGCGTTAATTTATTCTTTAATAAGGTTTCCTTCTTTGTCGAAGAAACGATATTCTAAAATCGTGTAAGCATCACGAGGTATAATTTTCACCCATTTTTTGTGTTCAATAAACCATTTTGAACGCATTGATGGAAAACCTTTGGTTAGGTAAGAGGCTACAAAAGGATGGGCGTGAAGCACCAATTTTTTGCTACCTTTTAAGTGTTCAACAGACAAACAGATTTTATCAATCACTTGTATGGGAGCATTGATTTCTCCATTCATACTATGAGGATCTTCCTCCAGTGTTTTGATATTTAGTTCGGGTCGAACCCTTTGCCTTGTAATTTGAATAAGTCCAAACTTACTCGGCGGTAAAATTTTATGTTTCGCTTTGTCATCACTCATTTCCTGTCTCAAGAAATCAAATAATACTTTGCGGTTATCTGGGTTTTGCATATCAATGAAATCTATCACAATGATGCCTCCCATATCCCTTAACCGCAATTGTCTAGCCACTTCAGCTGCCGCAATCATATTTACCTCAAGGGCCGTATCTTCTTGATTTAAGGCCTTGTTGGAGCGATTGCCACTATTGACATCAATCACATGAAGGGCTTCGGTGTGCTCAATGATAAGATAAGCTCCCTTATTCATGGATACGGTTTTACCAAATGACGTTTTAATTTGTCTTTCGATATGGTATTTTTCAAATAAGGGCACATCTTTAGATTGATAATGCTTAACAATCGAAACTTTGTCCGGAGCAATTTCTTCAACATACTCCTTGGTTTGTTCATACAATTCTTCCTCGTCAATGTATATTCCTGTGAAAGTGTCATTAAAGACATCTCTTAGGATAGAAGAAGCTCTATTGAGCTCACTCAATACTTTTGACGGGTGATGAGCCGTATGTAATTTTTTACACATGCCAATCCATCTATTTAGTAGATTTTGCATGTCTTTTTCAAGTTCGGCTAATTTTTTGCCTTCTGCTACGGTGCGTATAATAACACCGAAGCCTTTTGGTTTGATAGATTGTACCAGCTTTTTGAGTCGGTCTTTTTCTTCACGAGAATCTATTTTTTGTGAAACAGAAATACGATCAGAGAAGGGAACCAAAACGATATACCTACCGGCTAGAGAAATTTCTGAACTAATTCTCGGTCCTTTGGTAGAAATCGGTTCTTTTACAATCTGAACTAAAACGGATTGATTGGCACTCAACACATCTGTGATGGAACCATCTTTATCAATTTCTTTTTCAAACGCTAAGTTTTTAAGGGTGAAATCTTTTATTTTACCTGTGCTTACCAGTTTGGTGAATTTCAACATCGAAGGAAGATTGGGTCCTAAGTCATGATAATGCAAAAATGCATCTTTTTCAAAACCTAAATGCACAAATGCTGCATTGAGACCTGGTACCGGTTTTCGGATTTTAGCGATAAAAATATCGCCCACCTGAAATCCGCTTTTGCGTTCTTCTTCTTTGTGTAATTCGATTAGTTTTCCATCTTTCAATAAGGCAAAATCTACAGCCCCGGAACCTGACCTAATGATCAATTCTTTATTCACGGTGTAAATTTTTATCCCAACTTTAGGCTCTTAAGGTTTTTGTTTGTGAAAATTATCTTTTCAAAAACCAAAAACACTTTCAACCTTGAGTAAGGATGGATTAAACAATAATTTTACAGGTAATTTTTGTTACCCGACGAAGCAATGCTATTGCTTCATTTCAAAGAACTTTTTTTAAAAGAAAAAAGTAGTTTGCACTACTTTTTCTTTTTGTGACGGTTCGCTCTCGCTCTCTTTTTACGTTTGTGAGTAGCTACCTTATGTCTTTTTCTCTTTTTTCCACTTGGCATGGTGTGCTATTTATAATATTAGTAAATCGTTTATACTGCAACTTCGGTTTTGGTCTTCACACCTTCAACAAATACTTTTGCAGGTTTAAACGCAGGAATGTTGTGTGCAGGAATCTTAATTGTGGTATTTTTAGAGATGTTTCTTCCGGTCTTCTCAGCTCTGGTTTTGATGATAAAACTACCAAATCCTCTTAAGTAAACATTGTCTCCTGTTTCTAAAGAGTTTTTAACTTCTTCCATAAATGATTCAATGGTTGCTTGTACATCTCCTTTTTCAAGTCCTAATTTCTCTGAAATTCTAAATACGATATCTGCTTTCGTCATTTTAATAAATTATTAATTTTTATGAGTAAAATTTTGAGTGTGCAAATATAAGAATTAAAAAAACAATTATTCAAGCATAATTCACTAAATTTTAATTACATAAACTTTTACTTTTGCAAAGCACAAACGAAATATGACTTTTACTAAACGCCTCATAGACTGGTATATTAGCCAAAAAAGAGATTTGCCATGGAGAAATACCATAGATCCTTACACGGTTTGGCTTTCTGAAATTATCCTTCAACAAACGAGAGTGAACCAAGGTTTGCCATACTTTTTGAGATTTTTAGAGGCTTTTCCAAAGGTTGAAAATCTAGCAAATGCAGACGAACAAGAAGTTCTGAAATTGTGGCAGGGCTTAGGCTATTATTCAAGAGCTAGAAATTTACACCACACTGCAAAGTGGATTGTGGAACACAACCATGGAGTTTTTCCTAAAAACTATCAAAGTCTTCAAACCCTAAAAGGTGTTGGGAAGTATACTGCCGCTGCTATTGCTTCTTTTTGCTATAAAGAACCAGTCCCTGTGGTTGATGGAAATGTGTATCGAGTGCTTTCTAGGTTTTTTGAAATTGAAACAGATATTTCTTCATCTGAAGCCTTTAAAGTTTTTTTTGAAACTTCGGAGTCAATCATGGATGCCAAAAGACCTGATCTCTTTAATCAAGCTATTATGGAGTTTGGTGCCATGCATTGTGTGCCAGTTAATCCAAATTGTCAAGATTGTATTTTTAATGATAGTTGTGCCGCTTTGAAAAAAAATAAGGTGAATTCTCTTCCTATTAAACTCAAAAAGACCAAAGTCCAAAACAGATTTTTAAATTACCTCATTCCCATTGACGAAAAGGGCAACACCATTGTTTTGAAGAGAACAACTTCGGGATATTGGAAACACCTTTTTGAATTTCCACTTATAGAATCTTCAGATTTAGATTCAGATTTAGATTTTCAGATTACCATGGAGGACCATTGGAATGGATTTTCCTTTAAAGATTCACCCGTATTGATGCACACACCTGCCATTTTGCATAAACTTTCACATAGAAATTTGTTTATCCATTTTTGGAGGGTGGATGTAAAAGGAGTTTTTCCAAATGGTGTAGATTTTGAAACTCTAAAATCATACCCGTTTCCCATTGTCATTTACAATTTTATAAAAAAGAATTTTTAATCTGATATCAAATTTGTAACTTTAACCTATACTAAACAAATACCACTCAAATAATATGAACGGCACCCTAAACAAAGTAATGTTGATTGGGCACTTGGGAGATGATGTAAAAATGCATTATTTCGAAGGTGGCAACTGCATTGGAAGATTTCCATTGGCAACAAATGAAGTCTACATCAACAAAACAACAAATGAAAGAATAACTTCAACAGAATGGCATAATTTAGTAGTGAGAAATAAAGCTGCTGAAATTTGTGAAAAATATTTATCCAAAGGTGATAAGATTTATGTTGAAGGAAGAATCAAATCAAGACAATGGACCACAGAAGACGGTCAAACCAAATATACTACTGAAATTCAGGTCACAGAATTTACCTTTTTGAGTGTGAAAAAAGATCAGGATTCACAACGAGGTCATGAGTCAAATCCACCCGCTGAACATTCAGGAAAAAACGCTAATTTTGAAAACCCTCAAGACGTTCATGCAGATCATAAAGATTTGCCGTTTTGATATGTTTAACTAATATTTAAATTCTTGGACACAGAACCTCCGAGTTATCTTGAAAACCTTGATGCAGGCTTGATATATGGAGTTTTAGCCATTTTGGTATTGCTTGTATTTTCTGCCTTGATTTCGGGAGCAGAAGTTGCTATTTTTTCGCTTTCACAAAAAGACTTAGATGATGCTTCTCAACAGCAGTCATCTAAAGGGAAATTACTTAAAAGTTTATTGGAAAAACCCAAGAGATTATTGGCTTCAATTTTAATCACCAATAATTTTATCAATATTGCTATTGTCATCGTTTTTGCCTTTATTAAAAATGACTTATTCAATGGAATTCAAGAAACATGGCTATTGTGGCTGGTTGAGATTGGGGTAGTAACGTTCCTCATTTTGTTTTTTGGTGAAGTATTACCCAAGATATATGCCAACCGAAATAATGTAAAGTTTGCTTTGATGATGGCACCGGCCTTGAATGTGCTCAATCAACTTTTAACACCCTTAAATATACCTATGCGTTCGGCAACTATTTACCTTGAGAATAAATTGGGTCGAAAAAGTTCTGGTTTTTCAGTAGATCAATTATCTCAAGCTTTGGAGTTGGCTGATGCTGGTGAAACCTCACATGAAGAGCAAAAGATTTTGGAAGGAATTGTATCCTTCGGAAGCACTGAAGCGAGTCAAATCATGAGTCCCAGAATTGATGTTTTTGCACTTAGTGAAGACGAGACATTCAAGGATGTTTTAATAAAAATTTTAGACAAAGGCTATTCCAGAATTCCCGTATATTGTGACAATATTGACACAATAATTGGAATTTTATTCGTTAAAGATTTATTGCCTTATTTGGATAGAACAGATTTTGAATGGAATTCTTTGATTCGCCCCCCATTTTTTGTTCCAGAAAATAAAAAATTAGATGATTTGCTCAAAGAATTTCAAACTATTAAAAGTCATTTGGCGATTGTGGTTGATGAATATGGTGGCACAAGTGGTGTAGTCACTCTAGAAGATATTATTGAGGAAATTGTTGGCGATATCAGCGATGAGTTTGACGACGAAAACATCAACTATTCTAAAATAGATGACCATACCTTTATTTTTGATGGTAAAATTAATCTAAAGGATTTCTATAGAATTACTGAAGTAGAACCAGATGCCTTTGAAGTAATTAAAGGTGAAGCAGAAACATTGGCAGGTTTGATTTTGGAGGGACATGGTTTTTTCCCAAAAAAGGGTCAAAAATTAAATCTCGCAAATTGTGTATTTACCATTGAAGCGGTTGACAAAAAAAGAATTAAACAGGTAAAAGTAAACATCAATGCATAAGCACCTAAAATGCCTTTTCGTTTTTACTGTCGTACTAACAGTCATTGCTTGTAAAGAGAACGTTATACCAAAACCCTCTGCTCAACTCAGACTTGAATATGAGAGGGCACTTTTTATTCCACTTGAATCCGAATGCCCTTTTGGATTTGATTACAATAGTGAAACTCGCTTAACAATCAAAGAAGAATGTAATTTGGTAATAAACTACCCCAAAATGAAAGCTTCTGTGTTTGTAACCTATAAAAAAATAGACGAAAACTTAGAATCTTTACTTAGAGATGCTCAGAAACTTACTTATGAGCACGTCATCAAAGCCGATGATATCATAGAACAACCTTTTATCAATCCAAGAGATAAAGTATATGGGATGTTTTATCAAGTGGGTGGCAACGCGGCTACAAATGCACAGTTTTATGCCACCGATAGTACGAAACACTTTATAACGGGGTCTATGTATTTTTATGCAAAGCCCAATTTCGATTCAATTTTACCTGCTGCACATTACTTAAAAAACGATATTCAGTTGATGATGGAGACGTTGTATTGGAAATAGAATATTTCCAAAAATAGTTCATTTTCATGTTCATTTCCAGTGACATTTGAACTTTTCCATATCAAAAAGCTCCTAAAAATGGATGATTTTAAAAGTTGAAGAGAGTCCCTTTTCATTTTCTTAAAATATCTTAACTTTAACACAATATTTGGCCTATTCTTTGTGTTAAGCCAATATGAGTCGCTCTTGTTTTTTTTATCTCTAATCGCTTAATTTTATGAAACTATTCCGTGGATTGCTCCTGCTTTGTGCAGTGATGCTCATTTCTCTTTCGTGCCAGAAGAAAGTGTCACTTGAAGAATTTAATTCTGATTTTTCTCTGTATCAGGAATATATCCACAGTTTTAGTTCGGGGCAAATCTCTGCTTATTCCGATATAAGGGTTCTACTAGCCTTTGAAAAAAGTGACTGGGAAGAAAAAAAGGAATTAGACCCTTCACTTTTCAGCGTTGAACCCAAAGTCAAAGGAAAAATAGTGTCGTTGCAAAACAACGTCATTGCTTTTATTCCAGACGAGCCTCTTTCTCAAAACACAGAGTACAGATTGACTCTAAAATTAAATAGCCTCATTGACGTTCCAAAAGAGCTATCAGAATTTCGTTTTTCTGTCACAACCTTTGAGCAAGATTTTTCTGTACAGCCATCAGATTTACAATCTTACAGTAAGGATTATCAGTACCTAAACGCACAACTTCAAACGGTGGACAAAATGCACCCGGAATCTGCCCAAAAACTTTTGCAAGCAAGCCAAGGTGGAAAGTCACTAAAAATTAAGTTTGCGAATGCCAAAGAACCTTCCACTGTTTTTAATTTTGTTGTAGACAGTATCAAGCGGGAAGTAGAGGATAATAAAATTACCCTACAATGGAATGGAGATTTTCTCAAAATAAAACAGAAAGGAAGTTTGGAGTTTGAAATCCTTGGGAAAAATAATTTTAAGGTCATCGCCATGGATGTAGCCGATGAAAACAATCAATCCCTGCACATTAATTTTTCAGACCCTATCAAAAAAGGGCAAGATCTCAACGGATTGGTTGCGGTTGAGAATACCACTTCCCCCCGATTTTCCATTGATGGAAATGTGTTAAAGGTTTTTTTCAAAGAATCTATAAAGGGAGAAGTTTTGGTGGAAGTCTTTCAAGGAATTCAGAGTGAGGATGGGTATAAAATGAAGGAAACCTATGCTCAAAAAGTAGCCTTTCAACAACTCAAACCAGGCATTCGTTTCTTAAAAAATGGTACAATCTTACCAGGTTCTGAAAATTTAAAAATCAACTTTGAAGCGGCCAATTTAAAAGCGGTTGATGTGAAGGTATTTAAAATCTACCAGAACAATGTCTTACAGTTTTTGCAAAACAATGCCTTGAACGGTAAACGAAACCTTAGACAAGTTGCCTCTCCAGTTGCTACCAGAACCATCAATTTGCAGGAGAAAAAATTAAGTAACTACAGCCGTTGGAATGCTTTTGCATTGGATGTAGCCAAAGTAATCCAACCCGAACCGGGGGCCATCTATCGCGTAGAGTTGTCTTTTAAAAAATCCTATTCATTATATGAATGCATAGGTGGAACTACCGATCCTGAAGAAAGTAATGAAGATGCTGATGAGGTGCGTTCCAATGAAGATTACTACGATTATTACTGGTATGACGACTACAGTTGGCAAGATCAACAAGACCCTTGTTCGCAACGGTTTTTTAATCGAGGCCCAATAGGTATGAATGTCCTTGCAACCGATTTAGGGGTCATTGCAAAACGCGGTGAAGCTGGCGAATATCTTTTTGCAGTAAACAACATTGTGTCAACGCAACCTGTTGGCGGGGCTAATGTAACGCTATACGATTTTCAAAAACAAAAGTTGGCATCAGCTTCAACAAGTTCAGAGGGTTTGGTTAGTTTAAAAAGTGACCGCTATGCTTATTTTGCGATTGTTACCAAAGACAATCAAACCACCTATGTGAAAATGGATGAAGGCCAATCACTTTCTGTGAGTAACTTCGATGTGTCGGGTGAAAAACTACAAAAAGGACTCAAGGGATTTATCTATGGTGAAAGAGGAGTTTGGCGTCCGGGAGACACCTTGTTTATTGGTTTTATGCTCAACGATGCCGCAGCTACATTAGACAAAAACCACCCCATTCAGTTTAAACTCAATGACCCAAACGGCAAACTTACCTATCAATCTACTCAAACCTATAAAGAGCTCAATCACTATAAGTTTGTGGTACCAACAAAAGATGCAGATCTTACAGGAAATTGGGAAGCCATTATCAGTGTGGGAGGAGCTAAATTTTACAAAAGCATCAAAATTGAAACCATAAAACCCAATCGGTTGAAGATCAAAAATCCTTTGGGTGATCAATTACTTTCTTCTCAAAAAAGTCATGAGGCAATATTGGAAGTACAGTGGTTGCATGGAGCTATTGCCAAAGATTTAAAACTAGAAATGCAAGCGAAGTTTCTCCCTCAAAACACCACTTTCAAGGGGTTTGACAACTATCAATTTGATGATCCAACTCGTAGTTTTCAAACGGAAGAAGTCAACCTTTTCAGTGGGAAAACAGACGAAAATGGCAAAGCCAA
>JBKBOP010000046.1:0-14825 GCA_046293575.1 Flavobacterium sp.
GTGGTGCAAATTAAGTCTGCAGGTAGAAAAAAAGAAGTGCTTTCAGATAGAGACCCTAAAGTACAATGGGACGGACCATTGGTAGTATTAGTAAATAGTTTCTCTGCTTCAGCTTCGGAAATTCTCGCTGCTGCTATTCAAGATTATAAACGAGGTATTGTATTAGGAAGTAAACAAACCTACGGGAAGGGCACGGTTCAAAATGTTATCGACCTCAATCAATTTGTGAGAAGTAATGATGTTGGAGATGTAGGTGCACTAAAAACAACTACACAGAAATTCTATAGAATAAATGGCGGTTCTACTCAATTGTTGGGTGTCACGAGTGATGTTGAAATGCCAGATCGCTATAGTTATATCGATATAGGCGAGCGTGATTTAGATAATGCCATGCCATGGTCTAAAATCGATCCTGCCAATTATAGCGTTTGGAACAAGCAAAACAATTTTGAAAAAGCTATTGTAAACAGTAGATTGAGAATGGCAGCCAATGAGCATTTTCAATTAATTGATAGAAATGCTCAGTGGACGAGAGAACGAAGAGATGAAAATATTTACAGTTTAAATTTGGACGAGTTTCAGTCTCAGCAAAAATTATTTGAAGACAAAGCCAAAGAATTTAAAGTAATCTCAGATTACAAAAATGATTTGAAATACATGCCCATACCAGCTGATGTTGAATTGATGAATTCAGATATTTCTTTTAAAGAAAAAAGAGAACGTTGGTTTGAAAACCTTTCAAAAGATATCTATGTAGAAGAAGCTCTCAACGTTTTAGACGATTTGCAGTTGCAACCGGTTAAAAAAGGAGAAGTACATCTCAATAAAAAAGAGAAATTAGTAAAGTCAAAATAATGTGCCTGAATGGCTAACAAATTACTAGACGGAAGACCTAAAGCACTCCAAAAATTTTTAAAAAATAGATGGGGTGCTTTTAGTTTATTGTATATAATTATCATGGTATTTATTGCTTTGTTCGCTTATGTTCTAGCACCTGATAATACTGTAAATGCCAATCAAATGCATTTGTCAATTCATTCAAAGCCACCAGGATTTGAAGTTATAATGCTTAATATTCCAATTTCAAAGCCACCGAAAATGAATCTGAAACATTTATTTTTAGGATTTGAGTCCAATTCCCAGCAAGTTCCAATACAAAGTTATCATTTGAATGAAAATGCAATAACGTATGTTGAATATATAGATGAGGTCACCCCTGGAGAAATTCAAAAAACTTTGACTTTGAATGATTTTCCAGGTTTTAATTCCATTAGCGAAGTTGAAAAGCATCATATTAAAAAGCAAAGATTTTGGTTAGGTACCGATAAATATGGTAGAGATTTACTGAGCAGAATGATTATTGGATCAAGAGTTTCCCTTTCCATTGGATTAGTAGCCGTTATTATTTCTCTCCTTGTGGGTGTTTTTTTTGGTGTACTTAGTGGTTATTATGGTGGAAAAGTAGATGCTGCGATTATGTGGTTGGTAAATGTGATTTGGTCTATTCCAACGCTTTTGTTGGTCATTGCTGTCACTCTCGCTTTAGGTAAAGGATTTTGGCAGGTTTTTGTTGCTGTTGGTTTGACCATGTGGGTTGAGGTAGCTAGAGTGGTTAGAGGGCAAATGATGGGTTTAAAACAAATGCAATTTATCACCGCTGCAAAGGCACTGGGGTTTAATGACTCAAGAATTATAGTTAAGCATATGTTGCCAAATTGTCTTGCCCCTATAATAGTTATTTCTGCGGCTAATTTTGCATCTGCAATTTTAATTGAAAGTGGATTGAGTTTTCTAGGTTTAGGAGCACAGCCTCCCATTCCAAGTTGGGGGGGCATCATTAAGGATCATTATAACTATATTGTTTTAGGAAAGCCTTATTTGGCAATAATTCCAGGTATGGCAATAATGCTCATTACCCTAGCTTTTATGATGACTGGAAACACACTAAGAGATGTTTTTGATGTTAAGTCATAAAAAAACCACGCAATTGCGTGGTTTTATTTGTTTTAGTTTCTTCTGAGTCTGCTGAGTTCTCTTGTATCTTTTTCAAGTTTCAATTCAAATTCTTTAATCTTAAGCTCTTGTTTGGTATGTTTGATTTCCTCTTTTGCTATATCCTGAGGAGACATTTTTCCTTTCAATTTTTTCATCTCAAAATTGTTTTTGGCTTTTTCTAATTTCAAACGCTCTTTGGAAATTTTATCTGAATTTTTGGCCATGCTTCTTTCTGTTTTCAGAATGTCTTTCATTCTTCTGTCTTCAGCTTTTGCTGCTTTTTGTTCCGCTTTAATTCTCTTTTCTTCAATTTTTTGAGATCTTCTGGCTTGTTTTTCAGCGTTTTTCTGATTTCTAATTTGTTCTCTTTGCAGTTTTAATCTTTCACGCTCCATTTTTTCTTGGTCTTTTAGCGTTCTAGTCAAATCTTTACTGGCTTTTTCGGAATCCTTACTAGCTTTTTCGGAGTCTTTAGCGGCTTGTTTTGCTTGTTTTTCAGCATTCATAGTGTTCTGCCTGGCTTCCATAATTGCCTTTTTATTGGCCTCCTGCTCTTCAGGAGTTAATACTGGAGTCATCATTGAGATAGAATCTTTAGCAGTTCTGACCTCCTGAGAATAGCCCAAAAAAGGTGTAAGTAACAACATGAAGATTCCTAATGTATGTTTTATTGTTTTCATAATCTAATTTATTTTGATTTTAACAAAGTTAGTCATTTTCGTTCAAAAATGAAAGTTTATTGGATAGAAATACTACCACTCATTTACCTTATTTGCATCCATTTTTAAGAATATGAATAATAGTATAGTAAATGCCCACAGACTAGAGCCTCCGTAAGAGAAAAAGGGGAGTGGAACACCAATAGTTGGGAAAAGTTTTATCAACATAGCAATATTTACAAAAAAGTGGGCAAACAAAATGGATACTACACAATATCCAAACATCCTACTGAATTTGGTCTTTTGGTTTTCGGCTAAATAAATGAGCCTGAGTAGCAGTGTAACATATATAATAATAACAGTTAGTGCACCTAAAAATCCCCATTCTTCTCCCACGGTGGTAAATATATAATCGGTATGTTGTTCGGGGACAAATCCACCTTTGGTTTGTGTGCCTTCAAGAAATCCTTTGCCTGTCCAACCACCGGAACCAATGGCAATCATGGATTGATTTAGATTGTAACCTTCAGCTTTTAAATCTACATCATCGCTAAACATTACATTGATTCTCGCTCTTTGATGAGGTTCTAATTTATCATACATAAAGTCAACCGATAATACAAAAGACGTGGCTAACACAAAAACAATTAGGTAGGCCAGAGGGTTTCGATACATTCTTTTTGATTTCAAATAATGTAAAATGATGATGATGAGAATCGCAATAAGTATATGAAGCGGCTCCAAAAGTAAAGCACAAAAAAATAAAATAACTGCCGCGAAACCACTGATTAAATACCATTCTGAAAGTCCTTCTCTGTTTAAAGCAAAAATAAAAGCTACAAATATCATGGCACTACCGGCATCAGGTTGTAGAAGAATCAACAGCATGGGTAAACCCAAAATGGCAAAAGCTATAAGTTGATGTTTGAAAATTTTGAGGTTGATTTGGGTATCACTAACAAGTTTTGCCAACAAGAGTGCTGTGGTTGTTTTTACAAATTCTGAGGGTTGAAGACTTAAACTTCCAATTCCATACCAGTTGGTTTGACCCTTCACAGTTTTTCCAAAAACAAACAATCCCATCAAGGCAACAATTCCAATGAGGTAAAAAATCAAAGAGTATTTTTCAAATATTTTTGCATCAATGGAGAAGATGACAATAATAATAGGAATAGTTAATATGATAAAAATTAATTGTTTACCGTATTCTAGTTCCATATTAAAACCACTGCTATCAATGGGTAAGGAGGATGAATAAATATTGACCCACCCCATGCCAACCAGTAATGCAAAAAGCAAAATACTTAACCAATCGAGATTTGATGTTACGCTTTGGTTTTTCATTGTAAACTTTACCTGTTGATTGAAAAGGGTTGACCACTTGTAACCTTAGCATATTCAGATTCCAAACTTTTTTCCAGCATTCTTTTTTCTAGGTCTTTCCTGGTGATATATCCTTTAAGGTATTTTTCTATCATTAAGCTTGCAATAGGTCCCGCGATTCTGGCTCCAAAATACCCATTTTCAACAAATACTGCAATGGCAATTTTTGGGTTATGACGAGGGGCAAAGGCAACAAATATAGAGTGGTCGGTTAATTGAACTCTTTTGCCGTCAATCTTAGTAAAGTTCTCAGCAGTACCTGTTTTTCCACATATTTCTATACCTTCCACTTGAACACTTCGAGCCGTACCTTTGTTATACACATCAAAAAGACCATCAATAACTGGTTGGAAATATTGTTTTTCTATAGTAGTTTGATGTTTGGTAGTAAACTTTTCATCAATGGGATAGTCCTTTATTTTTTTAACGATATGAGGGGTAAAGTAAAAACCTTGGTTAGCAACAGCTGCCATAACGTTGCAAAGCTGGATGGGGGTTGTGAGCACTTCTCCTTGACCAATGGAGTTAGATATTATCGTAGTACTTCTCCATCCGCCGGCACTATAGTATTTGTCATACAGTTTCGAAGAGGGCACATTACCTCTTTTACCCGTGGGAAGATCATAACCAAGGAATCCTCCCAAACCAAAACTTTTCAAATGGTTGTGCCATGCATCCACACCCATAGAAGGTTTGGGATACTTATCTATGGTTTTTTTGTAAACATTTGCAAAATAGGTATTACATGATTTATAAATTCCATCATGCAACCTTGAGGGCCCCACATCATGGCATTTCATAAATCGATTACCATAACTAAATCCCCTTCTACAAAAAAAGGTAGTTTGTTCATCAATAACTTCTTCCTGAAGACCAACAAGCCCTGTGAGAATCTTGAAAGGAGAACCTGGAGGATATTCTGCCAACAAGCCGCGATCGAATAACGGAACAGCAAGGGTGTCTGCTGCAAGCTTCTTATAGTTTTCAGACCGCTTTCTTCCCACAAATAACGCCGGGTCATAACTTGGTGCAGAAATAAGGGCTAGGATTTCACCCGTAGCAGGTTCAATAGCTACTATTCCCCCACGTTTGTTTACCATAAGGTCTGTTCCAAATTTTTGTAAATCAACATCAATAGTCAGTGTTACGTCACTTCCTTGTTGAGCAATAGTATCATAAATTCCATTTTTATAGGGCCCTATGATACGATTGAATTTGTCTCTTTGGTAATATTTAACTCCTTTTTTACCTCTTAAAAAGGCTTCATATTCTTGTTCTACCCCTTGTTTGCCAATAAGATCTCCGCTTCTATAATAAGGGTTTTTTTCTACTTCATAAGGATTGACCTGAGTGATGTATCCAAAAATATTGGCTCCAACATTAATCTGATAGTCTCTCAAATTTCGTTTTTGGATTTCAAAACCTTTGTATTTTCCAATTTTTTCCTGAAAAGCAGCAAAATCGTTTCGATTGAGTTGAGTCAATAACGGAGAAGGTAACATCCGACTGTAATTGATGGCTTTCTTCAATTTTTTATCAAATTCCTCCTTGCTTATTTTTAAAAGATTACAGAGCTCTAAAGTGTCAAGATTTTTAATTTCTTTGGGAATGACATTTAAATCATAAGAAGGTTGATTTGCCACCAACAACTTTCCATTTCTATCATAAATATAGCCGCGTTCAGGGTATTCATAGACAATTTTAATTGCGTTGTTTTCTGCGTCCAGTTTAAGTTTTTCGTCTACAATTTGAAGATAAAATAATCTAGCAATGAGGGCCAATGCTCCCAAAATAATCAAGGTTGGCAACAAAAGTTTTCTCATTTTTTGACAGGCTTAAACATATAGATAATCATGATGCATAAAATTAAGGTAAAAATAGCACTGAACAAAGTACGCAACAAGATATCTATTAAAAAGCTGAATCGAAAAATTTCGAGAAAGAATAGTGTAATGTGATGTGTTAAAATGCTAATCAATAAAAACGAAAACCTTTCAGGAGTTAGCCTTGCATTTATTTTAACGGTTTGATATTCATAACTTAGTCCAAATGAAAACTTAAAGAATTCAGGTCTCAAGTAGGCTAGAATCACTGAAGCAGCAGCGTGAACCCC
This sequence comes from Flavobacterium sp., assembly GCA_046293575.1. GTDB lineage: Bacteria > Bacteroidota > Bacteroidia > Flavobacteriales > Flavobacteriaceae > Flavobacterium. Next base: position 6,151 of record JBKBOP010000046.1, read on the forward strand.
ACCGGAATCATTAAACATATCAATAAATAATCCCAGAAAAAAACTCGACAAAAGCAATCCCATTCTATTTCCATTAACGGGATAGAGAAGAATGAAAAGCAAGTAGGGGTAAGGATTTACATATTTCAAGAACGATATATGATCAAATAGGATTACTTGAAAGAGAATCAGCAATACAAAACGAACGCTATTAGAAAGAAGTAAATTACTGTTCATTTTGGGATTGTTTTTCTAATTCAATCAGTTCTTCACGGTCTTTGTTTTCAATAACATATACGTGTCCAAGGCTTGTCATATCATTAAATAATTTAATATCCAATGTGTGAAGGTTTGTTTGTGTGTCGGTATAGATATTAAAAACAGTTCCAATATTTATGTTTTCGGGAAATACCGATTGTGCTCCAGTAACAATGGTGTCACCTTTCTTCACAGAGGCCAATCTAGGAATGTCTATTAACTGAACCAATCCAGCATTTTTACCGTTCCATGTTAAAGTTCCAAAGTGGTTAGACTTCTTGATTTTTGCATTGATTTTTGATTTGACATTGAGCACACTCATGACAGTGGCGTAATTTTTTGAAGTGATGTCAACAATTCCAATAATTCCTTTACTGTTTAAGACCCCCATAAAAGGTTTCACTCCATTTTTGGTTCCTGTGTTAATGGTTAAAATGTTTTCCTGAATACTATAAGAGTTTTTGATAATTTTCGACTGTATAACCGTAAACGGACCATCGATATTAATAGGCTCCCAGTTAGCAATATTGAGACTGTCCATTTTATTATAAAGAAGACTTTTCAGCCGAGCATTCTCTGCTGCCAAACCTTCATTTTCAGATTTCAGATTGAGGTATTCTTGAAAGGCATTGATTCTCTCATACACACCCCCTGTTACTGAATTGGCCGAATTTATTACTTTACTTCTGTGGTAAGAATGTGATTGAATGGTAAGCACAATTGCAACGCCTAAAAGCAATAAAAACAGTAACTTCGTACTGTTTTTAAAGATGTAGTTTATTATTTGTTGCATATTTTCAGTCTACTATCATGGATGTTAGAAGCAGTAAAAGGATTATTTTATTTGATCAAGATGCTTCTAAATCTGTTGATATTTTTAAGTGCGATTCCAGTACCTCTCACCACGGCTCTAAGAGGATCTTCGGCGATATATACAGGAAGGTCAGTTTTCATTGAAATTCTTTTGTCTAATCCTCTCAACATAGATCCACCTCCGGCTAAATAAATTCCGGTATTGTAAATATCTGCAGCTAATTCTGGAGGTGTTTGAGAAAGCGTTTCCATGACTGCATCTTCAATGCGTTGAATGGACTTGTCTAAAGCTTTGGCAATTTCTCTGTAGGACACATCCACTTGTTTTGGCTTGCCCGTCAATAAGTCTCTTCCTTGAACAGACATTTCATCTGGTGGCGATTCTAGTTCTTCAATAGCAGCACCAATTTCAATTTTAATTTTTTCAGCGGTGCTTTCCCCCACAAAAAGATTGTGTTGGGTTCTCATGTAATAAATAATGTCGTTTGTAAAAACATCGCCTGCAATTTTCACGGATTTGTCACAAACGATGCCGCCCAATGCAATGACTGCAATTTCTGTGGTTCCTCCTCCAATATCTACAATCATATTCCCTTTGGGTTGCATGATGTCGATGCCAATTCCAATAGCGGCAGCCATCGGCTCGTGAATAAGATATACTTCTTTACCATTTACTCTTTCACAAGACTCTTTTACCGCCCTCATCTCAACTTCTGTAATTCCTGAAGGAATACAAACGACCATTCTTAAAGCTGGAGTAAAAAGTTTTTTCTTTAATGCGGGTATGCTTTTGATAAACATATTAATCATCTTTTCAGAGGCATCAAAATCGGCAATCACTCCATCTTTAAGTGGACGTATGGTCTTGATATTTTCATGTGTTTTCCCCTGCATTAAGTTGGCCTCCTTTCCAACGGCAATAATTTTACCCGAAATTCTGTCTCGGGCAACTATGGATGGGCTGTCAATAACTACTTTGTCATTATGGATAATGAGGGTGTTGGCTGTACCAAGGTCAATAGCAATATCCTCGGTCATAAAATCAAAAAATCCCATACGTTGGTTGAGGGTTATTTAGGTTTAAAATCTTTTAACGTACAAAGGTAGAAAAATTAGTGTTTAAAATGCCTTGTTCCTGTAAATACCATTGATATTTCATGATTATTACAATAATCAATACTTAATTCATCTTTTATAGACCCACCAGGTTGAATAACAGCTTTAATTCCAGCATTCTTTGCAATTTCAACACAATCCGGAAATGGAAAAAATGCATCACTTGCCATGACAGCTCCATTGAGATCAAATCCAAAATTTGTAGATTTTTCAATAGCTTGTTTCAGGGCATCCACTCTTGAGGTTTGACCTGTTCCAGAGGCTAAAAGTTGACCATTTTTTGCTAATACGATGGTGTTGGATTTGGTGTTTTTGCAAATTTTGGAAGCAAAAATTAAATCAGTTATTTCAGATTCAGTGGGACTCTTTGTAGTAACGGTTTTTAGTACTTCTTTGGTATCTGTTGTATTGTTAAAGTCTTGGACCAAGATTCCATTAAGGCAAGTTCTAATTTGCTTTTCAGGCATATTGGCTTCATGCCAATGAAGTAAAATTCTATTTTTCTTTTCTTTTAATATTTCAATTGCCGCATTATCAAATTTTTTGGCAATGACTACCTCACAAAAAAGTTGTGTTATTTTTTGAGCTGTATCAATATCGATAGTGCCATTGCAAATTAAAACACCTCCAAAGGCAGAAGTTGGGTCTCCAGCCAATGCTTCAAGGTAGGCTTCTTTCATTGAGTTTCTCGTTGCAACTCCACAAGCATTGTTGTGTTTTAAGATGGCAAATGTTGGTTTTTCATATTGAAATTCCATCATGAGGTGAACGGCTGCATCAACATCAAGGAGGTTGTTATAAGAAAGCTCTTTTCCATGAAGTTTTGTGAATAATTTATCGAATTCACCAAAGTACCAACCTCTTTGGTGAGGGTTTTCTCCATATCTCAAGGTTTCGCCTCCGCTAATACTTAATTTCAGGATACTATCATCGGAATTAAAATAATTAAAAATAGCAGTATCATAATGACTTGAAACATGAAAAGCTTTTGTGGCCAACAACTTTCTTTGTTCTAAAGAAGTTTCACCATTTTGATTGTTAAGCACATCAAGTAGATGGGAATATTCGTTTACAGAGGCTACAATGACGGTGTCTTTAAAATTTTTAGCAGCAGCTCTGATGAGTGAAATCCCGCCAATATCTATTTTTTCAATAATGTCTTCTTCAGAAGCTCCTGAGGCTACTGTTTTTTCGAAGGGATATAAATCAACAATTACCAGATCAATTTGCGGAATTTCAAACTCTTTTAATTGTTCTATATCTGAAGGGTTGTCTTGTCTGTTTAAAATGCCTCCGAAGATTTTTGGATGAAGCGTTTTTACTCTTCCACCAAGAATGGATGGATAGGAAGTTACTTCTTCAACGGGAACCACAGGAATATTATGATTTTTGATAAAAGTTTCTGTTCCTCCGGTTGAATAAATAACGACTTCCAGCTGATGAAGTTTTTTCACTAAAGGCTCTAAACCCTCTTTATCGAACACTGAAATTAAAGCAGATTGAATTTTTTTGTTGTGCATGTGTGTGTAGTTTTTGAAGCTGCAAAAGTACTATTTGACAATCGAACTTTCAAGGGTTTACAGTTTTAGTTTTATAGAATTTTTGGGTTTTTCAATTTCAGATTTATATTTTCAAAACTCATAAAAATTGAAGACTTCTGTAACATAAAAACCAAAAGGACTACCAATGGAATATGTTTATTTGATGAAAGATGTGGTTATATTTAAGATTGCTGAAAGAGAGCTTTAGTTTTGCTATGAATGCTCTTACTAACAATAAGTTGCGTACTTTTTTGTCGTTGCTGGGTGTTACTATTGGAATTTTTTCCATTATTGCTGTTTTAACTGCGGTTGATTCACTGGATAAAAAAATAAAATCTGATTTAAGTGATTTAGATAAAAACACGGTCTATTTGTTGAGGTTTTCATTTGGGCCTTCTGATATACCAGCATGGAAAAGAGAGCAATTTCCTAACGTGACCTATGATGAGTTTGAATATTTGAGAAGGTCATTGAATGGAGTTGATAAAATGGCTTTCAATCTTTTTACTCGTGCTGAAAATATAAAATTTGAAGATCGTGTGGTAAGTGCGGTGAGAATTACACCCACCACTCACGAATTTGAAGGAATTGATGGTATTAAAATCAATCAGGGAAGATTTTTTAATGAGTCTGAATCAAACTCGGGAACTAATGTGATCATCCTTGGGTATGAAGTAGCTGTCGGTCTTTTTGAAAATCCTGAAGTAGCCATAGGTAAAAAGCTAAGAGTGTATGGTCAACGATTCACAGTTATTGGTGTCACTCAAAAGCAGGGTTTTTCAACTTTTGGAGACAGTAGGGATAATGCCGCATTTATCCCAATGAATTTTATCAGAAGACTGTATGGGGAGAACAGTGATATGATTACTCCTGCCATTTTAATAAAACCAATCAAAGGAGTTGATATGGAGGCCTTAAAAGGAGAAATCACTCAAAAAATTAGAACCTATAGAGGTTTAAAGTCTACAGAAATTGACAATTTCTTTATCAATGTGCTTTCTGGATTTACCGATTTAATAGACAATATTGTTGGACAAATGAACATCATGGGGTGGATTATAGCTGGTTTTTCATTACTGGTTGGAGGTTTTGGAATTGCCAATATTATGTTTGTATCCGTTAAAGAAAGAACTAATTTGATTGGGATTCAAAAGTCTTTAGGTGCCCGAAACAGATTTATTTTGTTTCAGTTTTTATTTGAAGCAGTTATACTTTCAGTAATTGGAGGTATTATTGGTTTGATTCTAGTTTGGTTAACCACCATCTTAATGACCAAGGTTTTGGATTTTGAATTTGTGTTAAGTCTTGGAAATATCATTTTAGGAAGTACTTTAGCTGCCTTTATTGGCTTGATTTCAGGAATACTCCCAGCATTAAGTGCTTCAAAACTTGACCCTGTTGAAGCCATCAGAACAGGGTTTTAAAAAAAATCCCGAACGAATCGGGACTATTTTGTTATCTCACGTCTTGATTTAAAACCAAATCAATATATATATTGACTTTGTCCTTTAGATCTTTACGATGACTAATGAAGTCTAAAAATCCATGTTCAAGAACAAATTCAGATGTTTGGAATCCTTCAGGTAAATCTTTACCTGTGGTATCTTTTACTACTCTGGGCCCTGCAAAACCAATCAAAGCTCCAGGTTCACCAATATTAATGTCGCCTAACATAGCATATGAAGCCGTTGTTCCGCCAGTGGTTGGATCTGTACATAAAGAAATATAAGGTATTTTGGCATCTGCCAATTGAGCTAATTTTGCAGAAGTTTTTGCTAACTGCATCAAAGAAAATGCGGCTTCCATCATTCTAGCTCCTCCCGATTTAGAAATCATCATAAAAGGGATATTGTTTTTAAGACTGTGGTCAATCCCACGAGCAATTTTCTCACCCACAACAGATCCCATTGAACCTCCAATAAAGGCAAAGTCCATACAACAAACAACCAAATCTTTTCCTTTAGACTTGCCAACCGCAGTTCTCACAGCATCTTTCAAGCCCGTTTTTTGAATAGCATCTTTGAGTCTATCTGAATATTTTTTGGTGTCTTCAAATTTCAAGATATCTTTTGAAGTCATACCCTTATCCAATTCTTGAAATTCATTATTGTCAAAGAGTATTTTGAAATATTCTGCACTTCCAATTCTTACGTGAAAGTCATCTTCTGGACTCACCCAAAGGTTTTTGGCTAATTCGTCTTGATCAACAATTTTGCCGGTTGGAGATTTATACCATAACCCTTTCGGGACATCCATTTTTTCTTCTGTAGGGGTTTGAATTCCCTTTTCAGTTCTTTTAAACCAAGCCATAGTAAGTATTCAGTTTTCAGTAATTAGGTTTATAGTTAGCTATTAAAGCGTGTTCACATTGTTCAAATCTGCAAATGCCTGTTCTAATCTTTTGTTGAAAGTTAGTTCACCTTCGCGAATCCATTTTCTTGGGTCGTAATGTTTTTTGTTGGGAATATCGTTACCATCAGGATTGCCGATTTGGACTTTAAGATATTCGATTTTTGAGGTCATGTAGTCTCTAATGCCTTCCGTAAATGCAAATTGTAAATCGGTGTCAATATTCATTTTTATAACTCCATAAGAAATGGCTTCTCTAATTTCCTCTAATGTTGACCCAGACCCACCGTGAAACACAAAATCAATAGGGTTAGATTCAGTTCCAAATTTATCTTCAACATATTTCTGTGAGTTTTTCAGGATGATAGGGGTAAGCTTCACATTACCAGGTTTGTAGACGCCATGAACATTCCCAAAAGCTGCTGCAATCGTGAATTTTGGACTCACTTTCATCAGTTCTTCATAGGCATAGGCAACTTCTTCAGGTTGGGTATAGAGTTTTGAACTGTCTATTCCCGTATTGTCAACACCATCTTCTTCTCCACCAGTAACTCCCAATTCAATTTCAAGAGTCATCCCCATTTTACTCATGCGTTGAAGGTATTCTTTGCAGATGTGAATGTTTTCTTCAATAGGTTCTTCAGACAAATCAATCATATGAGAGGAAAAAAGTGGTTTGCCAGTAGAGGCAAAATGTTCTTCGGAGGCTTTAAGCATTCCGTCCATCCATGGGAGTAGGTTTTTAGCACAATGGTCGGTGTGAAGAATTACTGTTGCACCATAAACTTCAGCAAGTGTGTGCACGTGTTTTGCACCCGCAATAGCACCTGCAATAGCAGACTTTTGACCTTCATTAGGCAAGCCTTTTCCTGCATTATAAGAGGCACCACCGTTGGAAAACTGAATAATTACTGGAGCTTTTAATTTTGCTGCGGTTTCCAAAACACCATTGATGGTGCTGGAACCAATCACGTTTACAGCTGGAAGGGCAAATCCCTTTTCTTTGGCATATCTGAAAATTTCTTGAACTTGATCCCCAGTAGCAACACCAGGTTTGATAGAATGAGCCATTGAATTTGTTTTAAAGTTAGTTTACAAAAATAAGAAATCTATAACTTAGAAAGGATAATTAATACCGATATTTAGTACACTGTTTTTAAAGTTGTATTCATTAAACCATCTTTTATCCATTTCGTTGGCAGGGTTGTAGGTTTTGAATCCCATATCTAATCTAACCACAAAAAAACTAAAATCATATCGTAAGCCAAATCCTGTTCCCAATGCAATATCACTTAACGAATCAAACCCATTAAATTTTGCTTCAGGGTTTGAAGTGTTGTCTAGAACATTCCAAATATTACCCAAATCCGCAAAAAACGCACTTCTGAAATTTCCGAAAAGTTTGAATCTGTATTCTGCACTAAGGGCTAATTTCAAGTTGGCTTCATTAAAATCATTTTGAGCACTAGTACCTCCTGGACCTAAACTAAAGGGTCTCCAGGCTCTATTGTCATTCGACCCCCCAGCAAAGTAACTTCGCGAAAATGGAATATTGTTTGAGTTGCCGTAGGGAATGGCAATACCTGAAAAAAAGCGAGCAGCTAAAACTGTATTCCGCTTTAAATCCCAGTGTTTGATAAATTCAAATTCGTTTTTGATATACTGGGAAAATTCAACATCAAAAATAGTGTAATTTCCATTAGTATTTTTTTCCTGACCAACAGCTCTTGATAATAGTGATAAGGTGTTGCCTGCCAATTCAACTTTAGTTCGCATGATATAGAAATTATTATCTAACAATCCTTTCTTGGTAGATTTAGAAAAACTATAACTAGAGGCCACAATTAAATTGTTTTCAATGAGTCTTTGTCTTCTTTCCTCTATACTTCTAATAGCTCTTAAATCGGTGGCATCAGGAAAAATGGTAGGGTTCTGACCCAAAACATCTTGCAGGAATGAATTGGTTCCTGAATCAATAATTAAATTACCTTGTTCGTTAAAATAACCATCAATTTCTGGTGTTCTGTATTCATTTGCTACATTATTTAATGCGTTGTAAGAGGAACGATACACATCAAAGTAGCGGTCAATTCTGAGATTTTTTACATACTGTACATTAAAAAGGTCAAATCTTACGTTGTTTTGTCTTTTGGGATTCCAATTGTAAGTAAGAAAGCTTGTGAAGTTTTCTTTATCCAATCCAATGTTTGTCTGCTTGGCCAAACCTACACTGAATTGTGTGGATGGAATCATAGATTTTGGAATTATTTTATCGGTGTTGAAGGGGAAAAATATTCTAGGAAAATTTAATCTTGCATCAACCCCAATTTCAGATAAATTGAAAAATGCATCATCAGGATTGGCCAGTTCTCTGGAAGAGCCTATATTCCCACGTGCTGCTATTTCAAGAGTTTCAGCTCCTCTAAAAATATTTCTAATGGTAAGTGAAGTGTTGCCAGAAATACCAAAATCCTGAATATTGGAATGAGTGAAGTCGAGTGCAATATTGAATTGGTATTTTTTTCTTGGACTTAAAAAGATATTAGCGATAAGAGCAGTTCCTGTTGAATCTTTTGGGTCTTGTATGTATTGAATGGAGGGAAAGTTAAAAACTCTTAA
>JBKBOP010000047.1:0-13827 GCA_046293575.1 Flavobacterium sp.
GAAAAGGCGAAAGTTCAGGAAAAGGAAACGAAAAAAGTTGCTGAGAAGCAGGAGTCTATTAAAGCGGCTAGTGCAACATCTACACAACGACAATCGGAAACTAGTACTCAATCCAAATTGACCAATGAAAAGGTTGAGGTTGAGAAAAGCACTGCTGAAAAGACTCAGCCTGCGGTTCAAGAAAAGAAAGTTGAGGAAGTTGTAATGAAGCCCGAGACGCTGCAAGTGGCGAGTGCAACACCTGTGAAACGCCAAGCTGAAACCACACCGCAAGCAACGTTGACCAATGAAAAGGTTGATGTTGAGAAAAGCACTGCAGCAAAGGATAAGTTAGCAGTTGAAGAAAAGAAGGTAGCGAAAGTTGCTGAAGAACAACCGTCTGAAATAGTAGCTAATACACCTACCGCACAACGCCAATCAGAAACCACACCGCAAGCCACGTTAACTAATGAAAAGGTTGATGTTGAAAAAAGCACTGTTGCAAAGTCAAAGCCTGTGGTTGATGAAAAGAAAGTTGAAGAAGCTACCCTGAAGACACAGTCTAAACAATCTGTAGCAGCTACTCCTGTTCCAAGCCAATCGAAAACTAGTCCTAACAGGTCGAGGACAAGATCGGTTCAAAAAGTAAAAAACACTACTCCAAGAGCAACCACTGAGGTTAAAGCAAAAGAAGCAGAGGAAGCCAATACAAATCCACAACCCGCTCAAGGCGTGACAGTAACTCCTTCGGCACGCCAGTCTGAAACCCTCTCGCCAGCAACGATGACCCATGCGACGATGCAAACGGAAAATTCTCAACAGAACACGAAGACACCAGACACGATGCAAGTACAGAAGCCCATTGTAGCAACGAATATTGAAACGAAAAAGCCCATTGTGTTCACAGCCTATTATCAAATTGGACAAACCCAGCCCAAAAATGAGATAGTGACTTCGTTAATAGAAGCTTTGGAAAACAACAAAATAAATAAAGTTGAACTTGCTGGCTTTACGGATAGTACCGGTACTGTTGCTGTGAATAAACGAATTACCAACACCCGCATCAATTATATTTATAATAAAATCACACCGTTAGTTCCTATCGATAGAATTTACATTCAGAATTTCGGACAAAATTTTGCCTCCGAGACGAGAGTAGACGAGGAACGAAGGGTAGAAATTAAACTTTATGTGGAATAAAATTACTACTTTTACAGTAGTATAAAATGAATAACATCATAAGTTAAATTCACTCAAAACAAAAACAATAGAATACTTAACAATCGTAAAATATTTTAAATGGGAATCAAACAAAAACTAGAGCAATTGGCAGCAGAAAAAAACGAACCCTGTGTCACTATCTCATTGAATACACATCGCACGCATCCTGACAATGCTCAAGACGTGGTGATGCTCAAGAATCTTTTGAAGGAAGCTGAAAACAGAATCATTGCAGAATTTGGCAAAAGACCCGTGGCTTCTTTATTAGAAAAAGTAGAAGAAGTAGCCGAAGAAATTGATGAAAACTACAACCTTGACAGCTTACATCTCTTTTTGTCAAATGACACCAAAGAAATTATTAAGTCGTCTTGGCCCACCAGCAACCAAGGGGTGCATATTTCTGAGAGTTTTGCCTTGCGTTCCATCATTAAATCCTATAACAGAAGTGAAAGTTATTTGGTGATGTTGTTGTCTCAAAGTGGCGTGCATTTGTATGAAGCTTTAAACGACAGTATTGTCGAAGAACTTCGCAATGATGATTTTCCTTTTTCGGAAAATAGACATTACAACACCCATTCAGACAAAGGAAGTGACCCTAAACATCTAGATGATTTAGTGAGGGAGTTTCTTAACAAAGTAGATAAGGCGTTGGTGCAAGTGTATCGCGACACTGAACTTAAATGTGTAGTCATTGCCACCGAGGATAACTACAGTCGCCTACAACAAGTGGCTGACCAACCCAATGTGTATTTGGGCCATGTAAATATTGACTACAACAATGTGGCCCTACATCACCTTGGGGGGCAAGCATGGGAATTGGTTGAAGAGCTACAAAAGCAACGCAGAACTGAAGCCATTGGTGAAATACAAGAGGCGGTTGCCCATGGTAAAGTGCTTACTGACCTTCAAGAAATTTTTCAAGCGGCCATTGACGGACGCGGAGATTTGTTGTTGGTGCACCAAGATTTTTCGCAATCTGTGGTGATGACTGATGAGCGTACGTTTAAGTTAACAGAGGACCTCACCGAGAAAGACGCAATAGATGATATAACCAGCACTATTGCATGGGAAGTACTGTCAAAAAAGGGACGAGTATTTTTCACTTCACAAGAGGAATTAAGTGAGATTGGCTCAATTGTGTTGAAAACGCGTTATTAGAAGATATTTGCTGTTACAAATAAAAAAAAGAGACTTTAGGGTCTCTTTTTTTGTTTGTAGTTGGTTCAAAAAGTCTTAACCAAAATATTTTTCAAGAATCGCTTTACTAAGTGGCTTCTCGATAAATTCTATGACTAATGGATCTGTTTTTGCTCGTTCTATATCTATTGGGTCAATGGAGGAAGAAAGCACATAAATTTGAAACTGATTTTTTAAGGAATCAGGGAGGGTTTCAAATATTTTTAGGAAATCCCATCCGCTTAAAGTAGGCATGTTGATATCTAAAAAAAGAATAGTTTTTTCTTCATGTTGTTCAAATTCTGTTTCAATATATTCCAAAGCTGTTTCTGGTAGTAAAAAATCTTTTATTTCCACATTCTTAAACAATTTACTTAAAAGAATTTTAGAAAGTAAATTGCTGAACTTGTCGTCATCAACTATTATAAACCTTTTCATTATCTTTATCTTCATGGATATTATTAGTTTTCAAAAACGATTGTAAATTCAGTTCCCTCATTTATTTCACTCGTCACCGTGATGTTACCACCCATGGCTTCCACTTGTGTTTTCACCATAAACAATCCCATTCCTTTCCCTTCCACATGAGAATGCATACGCTTGTATAGTGCAAATATTTTTTCTCCAACTTTTATGTCAAAGCCCATTCCATTGTCTTTAAAGGTTAGAATCACTTTATTATTTTCTTTTTTACTCTTAATTTCTATGATTGGAGTCGTATCAAACTTGCGGTATTTAATACTGTTATTAATTAAATTGTAAAAAACACTGTGCATATAGGCTTTAAGGGCAAAGTATTCATCGACTTCAGAAAAATCAGTGATGAATTGAACCTGATGTTTTTCAATACTATTTTCAATATCAGCTGTAATGTCCTTGACTATTTTTGAAAAGAAAAGCACCTCCTTTTTTTCACTGATCTCTTTTTTCAATTGCAAAATGGAGTTAATATCTTTAATGGTAGTATCTAGGGTATGAACGGAAGAAGAAAGTCCATACAGCAATTCTTTTTGTTCAGCTGGGGTCAAGGTGTCGTCTTTTAATATTTCAGTGAACCCAATAATATTCGCTGTTGGGGCTCTTAAATTATGAGAAATGATAAACGTAAACTGTTCTAAATCTCTGTTGCGTTGTAGTAGATCACTAGTAATTTTAGCCCGTTCTAATTCATTCTCTTTTCGATCTGTGATATCATTAGATACACCAATGATACCAATTTGTTTGCCAAACTCGTCATAAACAGGAGAGTAATACACCAGTGAAGGAAATAAATTACCATTTTTTCTCTTTGCATAAAATTCACCAGACCACATATCACCTTCTGATAATTTTCTAACTAAAACTTTTATTTCTGTTTTGATTTTATTGTCATGAACTAATTCAAGAAAGTTCTTCCCAAGGGCCTCCTGCAACGTCCAACCATAGTTGGTTTCTGCAGCTTTATTCCAAAAGGTAATATGGCCTTTGAGATCGGTAGCAATAACAGATTGACCAATGGTGTCCAACAATTCTGCCTTGAATTTATTCTCATGTTCAGATTTTTTTCGTTCGGTTATATCTTGACACGTGCCCACTGCTTTTATGGGTTTTAAAGTTTTGTCATGAAGGATTTGCCAACGTTCATCAATGTACCTGACCTCACCTTTTTTAGTAATAATTCTGTGTTCTAAGTTGTTGATGCCCTTTCTACCAAATGAGTTTTGAAAAGCAGCATCCACTTTTAAACGATCATCGGGGTGCACAAAAGACAGAAAGTCCTGGTGAGCTTCGTTAAAATCTTCGGGTAGACAATCAAATATTTCAAAAGTTTGTTCAGACCAAATGACTTTAAGGTTTTCTAAGTCGGTTTCCCAATTTCCTAATTTTGCGATCGACTGTGCTTCTGCCAATCTCGCCTCATTGGCACGAATGATAAGCTCATTCATTTTTCGTTCCGTGATGTTTCTGGTATAACACGCAGTACCAATAAGCTCTTTATTGATATAAATGGGATTAAAACTTGATTCTATCCAGGTAGCTTCCATTCCGTTCATAGGGGGTGTGTAGATTTCAGTCTTAAATGCTTCGCCATTTAGTGCTCTTGAATAAAGTTCTCTCCAGTAGTTTAAAAAATCACCGTGAAAAACATCTTTGTTTAATAAATCGTCACCATGTTTAATATCGATTCCCGTGAATTTTTTTAGTTCTTCAATAAAAGAATTATTGGCGGCAATCAATTTAAAATCTTTTGAAATACTCCAGATCAAATCATTGGTGCTGTTGATAAGGGCTTCTTTATCTCTTTTTTCAAATTCTTTTTGTTGTTCTGCCTTCCTCTTTTCGGTGATGTTTATTGCAGTGACAAAAACCCCAAAGGTAGATCCGTATTCATCTTTGGCGGGACTGTATTTAAGTGCAAAGTAATTTGGTGAATCATGTAACCCGGGCACTATAAATTCAGATTCTTCAATACTTCCTTTCAACACCCTTTCATAAATGCCTGCAACAATTTCTTTTCGCTCGGGTTGCACATAGTTTAAAATAGAATCCCCTTTTTGTATTTCAATACCAAAGTGTTTTTGATACAAATTCTTAAATTGATTGTTGAAAGACACAATGTGAAGTTCCGTATTGAGTAAGATAAAAGACTCTTCGGTGTTGTTAATGAGCAACAGCATTTCTGCTTCGGCTCTTTTGCGTTGGGATACATTGAGGTGCATCACGACAACCCCAGTTAGTTGCTTGCTTTTAAAAGGTCTGACTTCTGCTCTGAACCATCTCTTCTCCAAGGGAGAATGACAGGGGTATTCCATCGTAAATAGTTCCAAATCACCATGCAAAACACTTTGTAAACCTTGAGCCATGGTCTTGCCATCAATGGCATCAACACCTTGTGAAGACTCGGAAATTTGAATGTAGTTTTTACCAATATGAGGATATACATTTTCCAAACCGTTGTCTTCTCCAAACTGAATCCATTGATTATTCACTTTCACAACAGTGCCATTGTTATCAAGTAACGCAATGTTGGCGGGTAAGGTGTTCAAGATGGCAGTTTGTTCTTCTGAAAGGGATTCCAAAGCTGCAAAGTTTTCAAGTAATTTTATCTCTGCTTCTTGATGTCTTTGTTTTTGTTCAAAGTTGTTTAGGGCAAAAGAGATATCGCCAGTCACTTCAATGAGGGTCGTAATATCCTCCTCTTGAAAGAAGTTTGATTCGGCTGCATAAAGACTAAAGGTTCCATACACACTTCCTAGTTTTTTTATAGGCAAGATAATGCAGGAACCAATATTGTGTTTTTCGGCAAACGGTTTCCAACTTTTAACCTCATGAGCTTTTTCAATGTCATTACAAAGAAAATAGTTGCCAGTTTCCAATACATAGGCCATAGGGCCATCGCTTTCATAAGGAATAGAGGAGAAAAGGGCAATATCTTCCTCAGAGATGCCTCTGGATTCATGAATTATTAATTTTTTGTTTTCTTGGTCAAAACTACTGATCCAAGCTTTTGTATAATTCCCAAACTCAACCGCAATAGAACATGATTTTCGGTAGAGGGTATCCACATCTTCAACATGAACGATGGTTTGATTGATTTGACTCACAAACTGATAGAGCCTGTTGCTTTTTTCAAGCTTTGCTTCCGTGATTTTATTGTTGCGTAATGAAGTAGCTAAACCTGAAAGCAAGAGATCCAAACATTTAGCACAAGTAAAACTCAATAAAACCAAATTGGATGATACCGCTATCCATGAGCCCACAGTATATTCAACTGCAACTGGATTAACTGTTTTAAAATAATAAAGAAGTGCAAAAATTATACACAGTATGGTGTTCAATATGGCTGACAAATAAGCAGCCTTGGAGGAATAGATAAGCGATGCAAAAATAGGGGTAGCAAGTAAAAACAAAAGTCCCGGCCCGGGTACTGGTAGGTAATAAAGTAAAACGACCGACAATACATAAAGGATAAAAATAAAGAGACCTTTTCGTATTTCAAGTCGAATGCCGGGAACCACAGCAATAGTAGTCACCATCAAAAAAGCCATTAAATCCATGACCCCCACGACTGTATATCCAGTGGAAAAAGCCATAATAACACTGGGAACCAGAGCGATGATACTTAACGGGGTGAAATAGGTGAGTATTTTGCAAAAGACATTATTCCGCCAATAGGAAACAACTTCGGGGCTGTAGGGTTCATTACTTAAAACTACCCTTTCGATATAGTTAACATAATGTTGCCACCAAATAAAATGATTAGTATTTAGTTTTTTCATTAAGAATGAATCTTAGCTTTTATTCCTTTTTCATTTAAACAGTTTGGGAACTCTGTTCAACCTATGAAAAAAGAAGATTTGGGTTACTTAATTATTCATTTTTATCAAATGTAAACAATCTTAATAAAAATAGGGTGCATTCTGATTGCAGTGTTTGTTCTAAAAAAACGAATAATGAAAGTTCGCTACTCAATAAAAGCAAAAAACCTTCTTAAAGCAAGAGGGGTAAAGGGTGTAAAAATATCTTGGGTGTAGTGGTATAAAAATAATAGCTGAATAATTTGTCAGGTATCACTTAGTAATGTTAATACAAACTAGAAAGTGATGTAACTCGTTATTTTCATTAAAAAGTATTATGCTTGTAACGAATGATTGTTTTTTTAGTAAAATACAAGTGGAAATCGTTGGGTGGTTAGAGAGAAAAAGGCACATCTTTTTATCAAAACTGCATGTAGTATGGAATCATTTTGGGAAATGTACACATAAAACAAAACATTAACGATTCCCTCGAGTATTTTTTACAACTTTCATAAAAAATTAGGCTTGAAGAAAGACTTCACTAAATGATTTTAAGTAGTATTGATCTGTTTGCAATAATGATTTTTGTCTTTGAATCATTTCGAGTTGCTTTTCATTTAAACTTCTTGAATCATTTTTCAAAATTTTAGTATAAGCATTTGCAACTAAACTTTCACCAAATTCGCATGAGATCAAAATGGTTCTTCGATCTTTTCCAAAAAGGTTTTTTTTAATGTATTTCCACACCCTAAAAAAAACTCCAGAGAGAGAAGTTCCAGTGGCAACTGTTCCTCCCATTGTTGTTACTTCTTGTTCTAATTCTTGTTTGCATTTATGGCTTGTGGTTATGAAATGAGAAAACAAAGCTTTTAAATCAAATTCCTCTGTTTCACTTTCGGCAAGGGTATATCCTTCTACACGATCGTTGAATATAACGATGAGATCGTTGAGTGTTTCAATTGTCTTATTTTTTTTCATTTATTTTCACTTTGTGGGTTAATAGGAACAGTAATACATAAGAGAGAATAACTTAAAAAACACCAGGTGAAAAATCATACCATTTTCGTAAGTAATGAGTTTCGTATCAATATACTATATTGAACTAAGATTCTCAATAAACTGATTCTTCACCCTGATGTTATAATTTTACTTATTTTGATTCTACTTCTTCCGCAGCCTCAACATTGACGGATTGAGCAATTTTAGAAAGCTTAACATCTGCAGATTTTTCCTCTTCTAAGGTTTCTTTTAGTAATGCTTCTACTTCTGTGTTGCCTAATACTTTTGCATAGACACTTAGCGTACCATAAGAAGCAATCTCATAATGTTCTACTTTTTGAGAAGCTAATATAATTCCTGCATCACACATGGGGCCCTTTTCACAAAATTCCATGATTTCTTCAGATTCTTTCAAGAGACCTTCCATGGCATCACACTTCTTGCCTTCTGCCTTTTGGTCAAGGCTTTTAAAAACTTTTTCCAAACGTTCCACTTGTACTTTGGTTTCTTCCAAGTGGGAGGTGAGGGCTTCAACCAATTCTTCAGATTGAGCATTTTCAATCATTTTCGGAAGAGCCTTGGTCAATGCTTTTTCAGCCCAGTAAATGTCTTTTAATTGTTCTTCAAATAATTTCATTAATTGAGAAGACTGCATTGCAGTGTTGGTTTCATTGTTACTTTTCATGTATATTCTATTTTAAATTAATTTCTTTCTGTCTTACTTTCCGTCTTTCTTTGTGTTTCAAGACCGTGATCTAAATGTTTACGCAAATCTCTTAATGACGTAGTAGCCCAATTTTGTATTTCAGAATCATTTGAATCTCTCGACGCTTTTTCATACAGTTCAATCGCTTCTTTGTGTTTTTCAACCATCAAGTCTACATAGGCTTTGTCAAAATCTTGTCCAGAATTTCTATTTAATTTAGTATGTGCATCTCTAGAGTCGTTGGTGGTTGAGGTAGGAATACTTACCATTTTGGTTTTGGCAAGTTCCGTGAGGTTTCTTTGCGAAACCGTGTGGGATTCAACCATACTACTTCCAAGTTCCTTTACATCGGTAGAATGACCTCTTTGTTGAGCCAATTGACCTAAATGAATGGCTTCCAAGTTCATTTCTGAGGCATCCACTAAAAACTGAGCGTCATTAGCGTTGTCATTGTCATTAAATTTGGCTTCATTTTGCTCTTCTGAAACCTCTTTGGTGTCTTCAGATTGTTGACGTGTATCTTTACATGAAACACTGAATAACATACTAGTTATAAAGGCAGCAATCAACATGGGTTGTTTAAATGTTCGTATCATTTTAATTGTATTTAAGATTGGTTATTGAATGTGTTTAAAAACGGAATAAGAACTTTCTCATTCCGTTTTAAAATAATCTAGTAGTGAATATTTTCACCTTTATTGTCTTTCCAATTGTGTTCTAAGTATTCGGCATCTTCATTGTTTTTTGGATTTACACCCATCACAATGTTACCTTCTTTGATGCCTGATTCATACATTTTGGCACGTGCCTCAGGCATTCCTGAACCCACTAAGGCTCCAATCACACCACCTGTAATACCACCAGCTCCAGCACCCGCTAAACCTGCTGCAATCGGACCAGCAATGATGATGCCTAATCCTGGAATGGCAAGACTAGTTCCAATAGCGGCAATTACACCCACAACGGCACCAACAGCCCCACCAATAGCTGAACCTTTTCCAGCACCTTCTGCGGCTTTGGTTCCAATTTCAGTATCATCTCCATCTCCTTCTCCAGAGAAGTACTTTTTACGGGTTTCATCAGACATAATCAGATTGATTTCGTCTTTTGTATAGCCTCTTTCTTGCAAGGTGTTGTAGGCACGTTCTGTGCTTTCACGGTCACTAAACATTCCTGTTAACATACTACGTTCCGTAGTTGTGTGGTCATCTGTTTGAAAATCTCTCATATTGTTATATTTTAGTATTAATTAAGTAGACATTTATATTTACAAAGGTGGCTCAAATCTCTATTTTACGTGTTACACAGTTGTTCCAAGAAGTTATATAATTAGCACACTGGTAGCAAGTTAATCGTCATAAATAGGATAAATATGGGTGTTTTATGGCACAGTTTCACCCTGTCCAATATGGACATAAAGCTGCAACGATGTATTCTATATTCTTAACTATATTTAATTAGGGAACTCCATTTGTAAAAACACTTCACTAAAAGAGGTCAAGTATTTTTGGTCTTTTTGTAATACAGATTTTTGAGAATAAAGCATAGAGAGTTGCTTTTTATTTAAAAAGGATGCTTTATTATCTAAAACCTTGGAATAGGTATTTAATACCAAACACTCTCCAAACTCACAGGATATCAGAATGATTCTGCGATCCATAGTTAAAAGGGTCTTTTTTACATGACCCCATACTCTAAAGAAAACACCAGAGGTGGAAGTACCTCGTGCCACAGTGCCGCCCAAAGCCTTTACCTCTTTCACTAATTCTTCTTTGCAAAGTTTACTAGATGCAGTAAAATGAAAAAACAAAGCCTTTAAATCAAATGCATCGGTTTCGCTTTCAGCAATGGTGTAGATATGAATACGGTCATTACAGATAATAATGAGTTCGTTTAATAAGTTAATTGCTTCATCTTTTTTCATTTTTATTCATTTTATGGGTGATAAACATCAAAATCAAAGAAGAGAAAATAACGATTAAAAACATCAAGTGAATAAAGGTGCCCATGCCAAAGGCATCTAGTCCAACAAACATCAAAAGTAGGAGTACCACAATACTCGTGTATAAATAATACTCAATGCTGTTGAGAAATATTTTAGACATTACCTCACTAGTTTTTATTCTATTTATTGGATGAACTTGCAGGAAATAAAGTGTTTTATGAAAGTTAGTGCTTAATCCCTTTTCATCAACTTTTGTGGGTTGAAACAAAGATTTAGTATTTTTAAAACCGAATCTTTTAGAAGATTTACAAAAAGGTTCATAGAAGTCATCTTCATAGTGTTCAACATTTGGTGCAGTCCAAAGTTTATTTGACAGATCCTCAAGACTCGGCTTGCCTTTTTCTATGTCGTTTTCATCCTCTGTCGAAGTTTTTTCTGGGGTATCGTCTACATCATCGAGATGCATCGTCACCATAAACCACCCGGGTAATAGCGTTCGGTGTGCAGGTGAGGTTTCTTTATTTTGAGGTGTCTTCATAGCAGGTAATTTTATTCTTAATTTTCCAAATATTGATACTACAAAGATGATAATGAACCTTGTTTTTGCTGTTACATTTTAATGTTCAGAAGTTATAAGATTTAAAGCTATAAAGGGAGTGCGAAGGGGTAGGAGAGCAGAGAAAGGGGAGAGCAGAGAGTTTTTCAACCTTCTTTCAAACCTAAAACAGACGAACTGTAATCACTCTCATTCAAGTGTAAAAGAAAAGCTCAAAAACAAGTCTATTTATAAATGGAAAGGTGCATGACATCATCATTGGTCTTCCAAGCTCTGTGCATTCGTTGGCTATTAAAACAGATGCCAAAATCTCCATGAGCATCAACTGCAATAACTCCAATATCACCATCAACATTTTTATTTCGTACATGAATGATATAATCACAAGCATGCTGAAGACTACATTTATTGAGTTCCATATAAAAGGCAATGCTATGAGCAATTACATTGGTGATGAGCAGTTCTCCATCACCAGTGCCCGACACCGCACACGAGTCATTATTGGCATAACAACCTGCACCAATGATGCAGCTATCTCCAATGCGTCCGCGTAAGCAGTTACTCGTCCCACCCGTTGAGGTCGCCGCAGCTAGGTTGCCATCCATGTCTAGGGCAACAGCACCCACTGTTCCATGAGTTCGTTTGCTTTTCAACGAAGTGTGACTTTCATTTATTTGCGTTGCATTTAACGCCTCTAGCTGGCGTTGGGTAAAGAAATAGGTATCAGGTTCTAGTTGAATATTTTTATCTTTTGTAATTTCAAGGGCACCTTCTCCAGATAAAAATACATGCGAAGTATGTTCCATAATATACCTAGCCAGTGAGATTGGATTTTTAACGTTGCGAACAATCGAAACCGCACCTGCACCATTTGTTTTGCCTTCCATGATGGAGGCATCCATCTCAACTTCACCTTTGTTGTTGAGCTCTGAGCCTCGCCCTGCATTAAAATGAGGATTATCTTCCAAGGAGCGGACAGCCATTTCAACAGCATCTAAGGCAGTTCCGCCTTGCTCTAATAGTTCATATCCAACCTGCAGGGCATCTTCCAACCCTTTTTTGATTGCTGTTTGATGCATTTGGATGTATTCAGAATCATCTCCAGCACCACCATGTACGGCTAGTGAAATTTTTTTCATAGTATAGATTTAAAATGAACTTTTGGAATAGGTACTCATGAGGGTTCATATAATGGTTTAGAAACGCAACTACGCTTTCATCTTTGATGGGCTTATGGCAGGATTAGATAGTATTCTGGTTTGTAAATTAAAACGACAGCCTTTAATCAACATATGAACTTTCATATCTTCTACAAAGACACCATATTCATCCTCAACATAGGCAAAGTTGGTTTGTCCTATTTCAGAACCATCAATAATAACAACCATCCCCGAGCCCATGCATTCAGCATTTTTGCCATTTTTGATTAATAAGGCAGTATCTTCTCCCAAACCCACTCCCAATTGTCCGGGATTAATGATGACAGCATGGGCAAGCCGACCAAACCTGCCGCGTTTTATAAAATGAGTATCTACAATACAATCTTCAAGAAATCCAAAACCAGAGGAGATTTTAAGATCGTTTTTAAGTAGTGCTTCATAGTTTCCGCCTCTAATAATCATGATTTTGGCCATGGCCATTGCTCCAGCACTTGTACCAGAAACCACAAAGTTCTTATCCTTACAGTAGCGGTTTAAAATGATATCAATGATGGGAGTTCCTCCCAAAATAGAGGATAACCTAAGTTGGTCGCCTCCACTAAAAAAAATGGCATCTGCAGCTTCTATTCGCTTGATATATTTTTGAAGACGAGCTTCATTTCTATCTCCAATGTGAATGAATCCAGCATTTGTACAGCCTATGTTGTCAAAAGTCTTTTTGTATCTTTTTTTTACCTTCTTATGTTCTACAGAGGCAGTGGTGATAATCTCCACTTTTTCTTTTCCTTTCAAAAGCAATTTCAAAAGTTCAAAGTGCTTAAATTCTCTGCTTATTTTTTCAATATCTGGTGTCCCATCTTCACCTCTGTCTTCTGCACCTCCAATAATGAGTAGAGTTCCTTTAGGCATCAAACCTGAATGAGTTTTTTGTGGAGGGTACGCAATTCTTTAGATTCCTTTTCATTATCTCTTTGTTGTTCCAAATAAGAAAGGGTATTTTGAATATCATCCACACACATAAAAATAAATTCGTCTTTTATAGCACTGTCAATGGCATACTGTATTGATTCAATCTCATTTGAAATGATCATGACAGAAACATCGTTACTAATTTCCCTAATGCCATTCGTGAGCAGCTGATTCAGTTCAATCTTTGTCCTTCCTCTGTTATCACGGTCATGTTTAATAATTATTTTGTCAAACATAAAAGCCGTATAGCGTCCAATGTTTTTAATATCTTCATCACGTCTATTGCCTGTGGCAGAAATAATTCCTGTTTTTTTGGCAGCTATGACTTGTTCCATATATTTTTTTAATTGTTTAAAACCCGCTGTATTATGGGCATAATCCACCAAAAGTTGAAATTCTTTAAACTGGAAAAGATTCATTCTGCCGGGGGTCATTTTGGGTGAAGGAACAAAGGAAAATAGGGCAGAGGTAATCGTTTCAACAGGAATTGCACTAAAAGAAGCCACCAACAAAGCAGGTAAAATATTTTTAATCATAAACTCACATTTTCCTGAAAAAGTAAGCGGCACTTGGTTTACTTGTGCTATTCTTGTTTTCCATTCACCTTTAGAAATCACAAAATAATTATCTTCAATATAAGCCGCCCATCCCCCGTTTGAGCAGTGTTTTTTAATTCTTGGATGGTCTGCATCCAAACTAAACAATGCAATATTGCAGTGCAATTCATCTTTCATTTCAAAAACCAAATCATCGTCGGCATTGAGAATGGCATACCCGCTATCAAAGGTGCTTCTTGGAACCACAATCTTCACTTTGGCCATTTGTTCAATGGTATCGAT
>JBKBOP010000048.1:0-13509 GCA_046293575.1 Flavobacterium sp.
AATTCCGCCTGCTTTCAGAATTCCGAACCACAATGCCACCATCATGGGATTATTGGCAGAACGAATTAACACCCGATTTCCGGATTGTAAACCCAAATCATCTATTAAAACATTAGCAATTTGATTGGCTTTTTCAAACAGATCTTGATAGGTCCACGTTTTTTTGAACGTACGAAGACAAGGAGCATTTCCGTTACCGTTTTTAATGTGAACATCTAAAAGACGTTCCACACAATTAAGCATTTCGTTTTCGTACCAACCTTGTAAATAGGTAGGCTGCAAGTCGAAACTTGGTAGGGAATTGTGGGCGAAGTTGTCTTCAAAGTGTTTCATTGATTACGCTTTAAGTTTTTTTATTTCTTTAGAACGAACTAAGGATTTCATTTGAGTTAATACAAAACTATTTAAACCAGCTTCCTTTTTAAAGGTCTCGAATCCGCCACCTTTAAAATTCAAATTGTGTATTTGCTCCCAAATGCCTAAAAACTCTAAAGTATTCCGGTTACGCATCCAACTATAAATTAGGTCATCACCACCAAATTTGTTGGCCATATCTGTCAATGAAATATAGTCATCATTATCTCTTGAAATTATTGTAATTTCAAAACCTTGAACATCTATTTTAGATTTTTTTTCTTTCATTTTTTTATGGCTTATATATTTTATGAGTTATCAAATTTTTAAAATTAATTCTTTTTATTGCTCTTCGGCTTCAATGCTTTCTTCATACTTTCCATTTGTTTACGTTCAGCTGCTTTCAACGGATATATGTGTGAACTTCCCATTTTATATTGAAGTGGAATATCATTCGTTTGCACATTTTCATAGGCTTGAGCATTTCTAACAAAATTCGCATCTGCTAATAAAGGTCGGCCTAAAGCGACTAAATCAGCTCTTCCGTTTAAAATGATGGTATTGATTTGATCAATGTCTTGAATAAATCCGGCTGTTATCGTTGGAATATGAACCGTATTTCGAACCAAATCAGAAAAAGGTGTTTGCCACATTCTTCCCATTTGAGGTTTTTGATGTTCAACTGTATTTCCGGAGGAAACGTCAATGATGTCTGCTCCGGCATTTTTGAATGCATTGGCAATATAAATCACATCTTCCTCCGAAATTCCATTCTCCGCCCAATCAGAAGCGGAAATTCGCACTGACATAGGTTTTTGCTGTGGAAAAACATTTCGCATTTCTGAAAATACTCTTAACGGAAATTTGATGCGGTTTTCAATACTTCCACCAAATTCATCAGTTCGAATATTTGTCAACGGCGATAAAAATGAAGCCAATAAAAATCCGTGATGAGCTTGCAATTCAATCATATCAAAACCGGCTTGTTCAGCATTTTTTGTAGCTTGGACAAATTCAGCAGTAATTTTATCCATATCTTCCGATCTCATTTCTTTGGGAGTTGCCATTTTGGAATTGAAAGAAATAGGAGAGGCGGAAAGTAATTCCCATACCTTATCAATTGGTTCATTTTGACCTTCCCAAGGTTTTTTGATTGCCCCTTTTCTGCCTGAATGTCCGAGTTGTATTCCGATTTTAGTTGATGTGTTTTCATGAATAAAATCAGTAATCTTTTTCCATTCAACCACTTGATTTTCATTGTAAATTCCGGCACAACCTAAAGTGATTTGTCCAATAGGAGAAACGGCTGTCATTTCAGTTAAAATCAATCCAACGCCACCGGTTGCACGACTTCCGTAATGCACTAAGTGCCAATTATTCACCAAACCGTTTTCAGCCGAATATTGACCCATTGGAGCCATCACAATTCGGTTTGGTAATTCTAAATCACGAAGTTTAAATTTTGAAAAAGCCGCCGATTTTGAGTTGGGAGTTAGTCCCGAAGATTCGGGATGGGAGCTTGGAGTTTCAAAAAATTCATTTAAAACTTTATCTGTAAACGATTTATCACGAATTTGAAGGTTTTCAAACGTCACTTTTTTAGAACGCGTCATACAACCAAAAGCAAATTGATAGAATTGATGTTGAATATGACGATCCATATTTTCGAACCAATCTAATGAAACTAAAGCGGCATACTGAATCATTTCCACCGTATTTCTTCGGGTTTTGTCGTATTGTTCAAAAGCAGCTTGTACATTGGTGGGATTCGCAACCACAGCATCGGAAAGTCCAATCGCTGAATCCATCGCCAATTTTGTTCCTGAACCAATGGAGTAGTGGGCGGTTGCTTTGGCATCGCCTAATAAAACGATGTTGTTATGAAACCATTTTTCGTTCGTTACATGCGGAAATTGTCGCCAATGCGATTTGTTGGAAATAAGTGAATGACCTTCTAATTCATCTTTGAAAATTTCAGTAATTTTTTGAATGGTATCTTTTTCATTGGTGACTTCAAAACCGATGTTCTGCCATGTTTGTTCAGAACATTCAAAAATCCATGTACTCATCCCTTCTTCGTATTGATAAGTGTGAGCCACGATGGTTCCGTGAGGTGTTGTTCGGAAAAAGTACGTAAACGCATCCAACGGTTTTGTGGAACCCATCCAAACAAAACGATTCTTCATCATTTTAATTTTCGTACCAAACTCCTCTTTGTATTGTGTTCGAATGGCACTACCAATGCCGTCACAGGCAACAATAATATCTGAATCAGCAAACTGACTTAAATCGTCTACATTTTGTTCGAAATGAAGATTAACACCTTCTTCACGGCAGCGTTGTTGTAGTAATTTAAGTAATGTTTTTCGGGAACAGCCACAAAATCCGTTGCCGGAACTGTTGACGGATTGTCCGTCGCGAGCTATGATGATATCATCCCAATACGCAAATTCACTACGAATTAACTCATAGGATTGTATGTCTCGCATTAAAAATTCACCTAATGTTTCATCGGAGAATACCACGCCAAAACCGAAACTGTCGTCGGGTTTATTACGTTCGTATACGTCAATTTGGCAATGAGGCATTGCTTTTTTGGTTAGTATGGAAAAGTAGAGTCCGCCGGGACCGCCGCCGATTACTGTTATTTTTAGCCCCCTAACCCCCGAAGGGGGAATGATTGTATTCATTTTAATTTCTTTATTAATTTCTCCAATTTTTAAAATATGCGTTCCAAAATTTTACGCTCTTTTGATCGAAAAAAGTTCTCCCAAAGTACTATAATTTGAACCTGCCAAACGAGCTACAGGTTTATAAACGTCTAAATTAATTCGGTTGTTTTCCATCAAAATAGCATCGTCTACATGAATGGTTTTAATTTTTCCGATGACAATGCAAGCACCGCCACCTTCATTATTATCCATAAAATAATGATGAATCATTTCACATTCCAAATGAATCGGACTTTCTTTGACGCGTTTGGGTTTAATGAAAACAGAATCAATAGGAGTGAGGTCGGCCAATTCAAATTCATCAATATCAGAGGGAACGGTTGCTGAAGTAGCATTCATCTGTTCCACAACATCCATGGTGACTAAATTCACAACAAATTGACCATTGTTCAAGACATTATTCAAGGTATCTTTAAATTGATTGTTATCTCTTCGAGTGGAAAACATTACACATGGTGGATCGCTAGAAACCATATTAAAATAGGAGAAAGGAGCGAGGTTATTGATTCCGTCTTTATCAATCGTTGAAATCCATCCAATGGGTCTGGGAATGATTGTTCCGGTTAATAGTTTATATAAAATAGAAGGGCCTGTTTTTTCAGTATCAAATTGCATGGTACATATACGAGTTAAAATTTACAAATAGTCAAAATTTACATTCTATGTAAAAAAATCGTCCTAAAAATACGGACTATCAAAAAATATATCCAATAAATTAAAAATTTAATTTTTTTATTTTGCTAAATTAGTATATTTATGCAAATTTTATATATATGGAACATCCAATGTGTCCCAAATGTAATAAAGATGATATTGTCAAAAGTGGTATTATCAAAGATAGACAGCGGTTTTTATGTAAATCATGCAATTACTATTTTACGGTCAATAAACTAGGAAAACGTATTGATCAATACTATGTCACAAAGGCTCTGCAACTTTATTTAGAAGGGTTAAGTTTTAGAGAAATAGAACGTATTATTGGGGTTTCCCATGTAACGGTAAGCAATTGGGTGAAAGAGTTTAAACTTAAGCGACCCAATGCTAATGATTATCATCCAACCTATAAGATATACAACCATCAAGAGTTAGTAGAATTCTTAAAAAACAAAGAACAACTAAAAGGTGCTGGAATGATCATTACTGAACTTGGAGATAAGTTCATGCTCATTAAATGGGAACGTTTCAAGGATTAAACTATATCATTTTACAATTTTATATATTAAAATTTTTTTCTATCGAATAAAATTTGAATTTGGCAGTGTTCAAAAGCATCCAAACACTGTTCAAATGAAACTTTATTTTTTATTATTACTAATCTGCACTTTCGAAGCATTCAGTCAAAATGATTCAATTCCTGCAAAGCCGTTTTCTTCTGAATTCTATGGTTTTGCAAGGGTGGATTATAGCTGGGATACTAGACAATCAGCCCAAGTTAGGGAATATCATTTAAACTTGTGGCCTTTAGATGTTAGACCTGATGCCAATGGCGAAGATATCAATGATGCTGGAGCCAACAACTTTTTATCACTCGTTACCCGATTGGGAGTGAGGTTTTCTGGTCCCGATGTTTGGGGTGCAAAAGCTAGCGGTTTGATCGAAGGTGATTTTTTTGGAAATACAGAACAAACCATAGCCTTATTCAGATTACGTCATGCGTATGGAAAGTTAGAATGGGAGCAAACTTCCATTATAATGGGTCTCACTTGGTATCCTCAGTTTATTCCAGAAGTGTACCCTGGTGTGGCAAACTTCTCTACCGGCATACCTTTTAATCCGTTTGGATGGTCAACTCAATTCAGGTTAGATCAAAAAGTATATAAGAATATTACTTTTTCATTCATTGCCCACAAAGACCGAGAATTTGGAGCCATTTCAGCCGACAATATTCATAACTCGGGTAATTATAGAAGTATGATTCCAAACTTACACGGAAAAATTGAACATAAATCTAATAATTTTATAGCAGGAATTGGTTATGAATTTAGACAAATAAAACCATTATTAGAATCTAACAACTTAAAGTCGGATGAAGTGTTAAGAACCCAATCTATTTTAGGATATTTTAAATATAACCACGATAAATTTCATATAAAAACCTATGGAATTAGAGGTGAGAACTTGACCAACTTTGTTATGTTGGGTGGGTATGCTGGTTATAACGATGGTCTAAACCCAATGTCTTTTAGAGGAACAACGACCAATTCAGGTTGGGTTGAAGTTGCTAGCAATAATCCCAAAAGAGCCCCTGGTTTGTTTTTTGGTTATACCAACCAAGAAGGAATCTCTTCAACAAATTCAGCAACCGATATTTTTGCAAGAGGTATAACTGCGAGCAGAGGTGTAAAATCAATGTGGAGATCTAGTGCGAGAATTGATTTTAGACAAAATAAAATGAAAATAACTCCCGAAATTGAGTACACTTCTGCTACACATGGGGATACTCAACCAAATCTATCCATTTCAGGAAATGAAAATACTGTTGGGAACTTTAGAGCTACTGTCTCTATGGTTTATACTTTTTAAAAATTACTAATCACTAAATTCAAACATATGAACGAACATCAAAAAAATGCCACCGCTTATTGGAAGGAAAATCTCAGATACCTTCTCATACTACTTACAATTTGGTTTTTGGTTTCTTATGGAGCCGGAATTCTTTTTAAAGATGCCCTCAATGCCATTAAAATTGGAGGATTTCCATTAGGTTTTTGGTTTGCTCAACAAGGTTCCATTTATGTATTTGTCGTCTTGATTTTTGTTTATGTCAGACTGATGAACAAATTGGATAAAAAATATGGTTTCAACGAAGAATAATAACTACTAAACTAAAAAATCATGGATGTTCAAATTTGGACTTATATCATTGTGGGAATAACATTTTCACTTTACATCGGAATCGCCATTTGGTCAAGAGCAGGTTCCACTAAAGAATTTTATGTAGCTGGTGGTGGTGTTTCACCTTTAGCCAACGGTATGGCCACAGCAGCCGATTGGATGAGTGCCGCCTCCTTCATCTCAATGGCCGGTATTATTTCCTTTGCGGGATATGACGGAGCCGTATATTTAATGGGGTGGACAGGAGGTTATGTTTTATTAGCTTTGCTTTTAGCTCCCTATCTTCGAAAATTCGGGAAATTTACAGTGCCGGATTTTATAGGTGATCGCTATTATTCAAAAACAGCTCGTTCTGTGGCGGTGATTTGTGCCTTAATTGTTTCGTTTACTTATGTGGCCGGACAAATGAGAGGTGTTGGGGTAGTTTTTTCCCGTTTTCTTGAAGTTGATATCAATACGGGAGTCATCATTGGGATGGTTATTGTATTATTTTACGCAGTTTTAGGAGGCATGAAAGGCATCACCTACACACAGGTGGCTCAATATTGTGTATTGATTTTTGCTTTTATGGTACCCGCTATTTTTATTTCTATACAAATGACTGGCAATCCTGTTCCTCAATTAGGAATGGGTAGTACAGTTGAGGGATCTGAGGTCTATCTACTCGATAAACTAAACGGACTCTCCACAGAACTTGGTTTTTCTGAATATACTAGCGGAAATAAAAAATGGATTGATGTATTTGCGATCACCCTAGCCTTAATGGTGGGGACCGCAGGACTACCTCACGTAATTGTTCGATTTTTTACTGTAAAAAAAGTTCGCGATGCCCGAAAATCAGCAGGTTTAGCTTTGTTATTTATAGCAATTTTATATACAACGGCTCCTGCTATTTCTGTTTTTGCCAAAACCAACCTAATTGAAACCGTAAACAACAAAGAATACACAGATATGCCAGAATGGTTTATGAACTGGGAAAAAACAGGCTTATTGAAATTTGATGACAAAAACGCTGACGGTAAAATTCAATATTACAACGATAAATCAAAAGATGAAGCATTTAGAGCTGAGATGGCAGCAAGAGGATATCAGGGAAGTGAACTCACCATTGACAATGATATCATGGTGTTAGCAAATCCAGAAATTGCCAAATTACCTAATTGGGTGATTGCACTTGTGGCAGCCGGTGCTTTGGCCGCAGCACTTTCCACCGCAGCTGGATTATTATTAGTTATTTCCTCTTCGGTTTCTCACGATTTAATCAAAAAAATGATTAAACCCGATATTTCTGAAAAAAGTGAATTATGGGCGGCGAGAGGTTCTGCTTTTGTGGCGGTAATAATTGCAGGGTATTTTGGTATCAACCCACCTGGTTTTGTGGCAGCTGTGGTTGCTTTGGCTTTTGGTTTGGCTGCAGCCTCTTTCTTTCCAGCTATTATTCTTGGAATTTTCTATAAGAAAATGAATAAAGAAGGAGCCATTTCTGGGATGATTGTCGGTATGGTCTTGATGTTATTCTACATGCTTAAGTTCAAATTCGGTATATTTGATGGAGGCAAAGAAGCCGTTGTCGGTTTAGAATCTGGTTGGTGGTTTGGTATTTCTCCAGAAGGATTTGGATCTGTAGCTATGTTAGTCAATTTTGCAGTAGCATTAATTGTCAATAAATTTACTAAAGAGCCACCTTTAGAAGTACAAGAAATTGTTGAAAACATTAGAATCCCCTCAGGTGCAGGTGAGGCAATAGACCATTAATTTTTAACTGCTAATAAATTACCTTATGAGCATGAAAAAAAGGCATTTACAAAAATTGATATTACTCAGCTTTTTTCTAGCTGTAGCATTTAATATTCCTTTTGTATTGCTTTTTAATCACACTCATGAGGTTTTTGGTTTTCCTCTCCTTTATGTCTATTTGTTTGGTCTTTGGTTACTTTCAGTTATCATCTCATTTTTGGTTGTAAAGAAATATCATGAGTAGCATCATTCTGTTATTTATTCTCTTACTTTACCTTGTTCTATTGTTTTTAACAGCACAATGGGCAGAAAAAAACAGTGCCTCAAGATGGGTGAATAATCCTTATGTATACACACTTTCTTTGGCGGTGTATTGCACAGCATGGACTTACTATGGAAGTATTGGAGTGGCGGCAACATCGGGTGTTCATTTTTTGGCTATTTATTTGGGACCGGTGATTGCCTTTCCCGCTTGGATTGTGATGCTGAGTAAAATCATTAGAATTTCAAGAATCAACAAAATTTCTAGTATTGCCGATTTTATTTCTTTGCGATATGGTAATAGCAGGTTTTTAGGGGCATTGGTCACAATTATTTGTTTAGTTGCGGTACTACCGTATATCGGACTTCAGCTTAAAGCTATTTCTGAAACTTTTCACTTGGTAACAGATACCCAACCAAGCGAATCGATTTGGAACGACACATCTACCTATGTAGCAGTTATTCTTGCAGTTTTTGCCTCTTATTACGGTGCTCGTTTTGTGGATGCTTCTGAGAAAAGAAGAGGTTTGGTGACTGCTGTAGCCGTTGAATCTCTTTTAAAATTGCTATTTTTTATTATTCTTGGAATTTACGTAGTGTACTTTGTTTTTGATGGATTTGAATCCATTTATGCTAAAGCCTCTTCACTAGAGCATTTCCAAGAAAAGAATAGCATTGACGGATTAGCAGGCGGTATGAATTGGTTTTTTCTGATTTTGATGTCCTTTTTTGCTATTTTTTTATTGCCAAGACAATTTCAAATGAGTGTAGTGGAAAACAATCGTGAAAAACACATCAAAACGGCATTATGGTTGTTTCCTCTTTATTTGCTATTGTTTAATCTATTTGTATTTCCAATTGCTTGGGGTGGAAATTTGATATTTGAAGGGGAGACTCAAAATGCTGATATGTATTCTTTACTGATTCCTCAATATTTCAATAATAGCATTATGACGGTGCTAGTGTTTTTAGGCGGTTTTTCGGCGGCAATATCGATGATTGTGGTTTCTTCTATAGCATTATCAACAATGCTGAGTAATAATGTTTTGATACCCTATGGATTGTTGGGAAGAATCAAATCCAACTCCCCTGAAATCAATTCGGAACGCATCGTTAGAATGAGAAAAATTGGAATTTTCCTGATGATTGTTTTAGCTTATGTTTTCTACCGTTTTTTCATTATGGATTTTTCTTTAGTATCGGTAGGGATGATTTCTTTTGTTATTGTTTCACAACTCGCACCTGCCTTTTTTGGGGCTCTTTACTGGAAGCGAGGATCACTAAAAGGAGCCGTTGCAGGTATTGCTTTAGGCATGATCGTTTGTGTATATACATTGATGATTCCTTTTTTATTCAACGCTTTACAACTGGAACTAAATCATTTTTCAAACGGACTTTTGAACCCTTTACAATTATTTGGCGTGGATTATCTTGACCCCATTCCACATGCATTTTTCTGGAGTTTATTGATAAATACGTTTACCTATTTGTTTGTATCGGTCAGTTTTCAAGGAAATTACCGTGAGCGTAATTATGCAGAAATGTATGTAGACATCGATAAATATATAGAAAGCCACGAAAACGCATTTGTTTGGAGAGGAACGGCTTATGTAAAGGATATTGAAAAAGTTTTAAGACGTTTCTTAGGAACTAAACGAACCTCAAGAGCCTTATATCTTTTCCAAATGAAATACAATATACCGAAAGAAATCACGATGGCAGATGCCAGATTAATCAAGTTTGCCGAAAATTTATTAACGGGACACATTGGAACAGCCTCTGCTAAAATATTACTTCAGAGCGTTACCAAAGAAGATAAAATCAGTTTGCCAGAGGTGCTCAAAATCTTGGAAGAATCAAAAGAGAATTTATTAATCAATAAAAAACTTAATGAAACATCCAATGAACTCAAGGCACTTTCTGCACAATTGCAATTGGCTAATGAAGCTTTAATTCAAAAAGACATACAAAAAGACGAATTTTTGGATACTGTAACTCACGAATTGCGAACCCCAATCACCGCCATAAGGGCAGCCAGTGAGATTTTGCATGATGATGAAGAACTACCGGAAGAACTTAAGAAGCAATTTTTACAGAACATAATTTCAGAGTCCGATCGCTTGAATCGTTTGATTGATAAAATTTTAGACCTTGAAAAGTTCGAAACTGGAAAACAATCCATACATCTGGAATCGGGCAATTTGGTATCCACCACTACAAAAGCTTTGAGTCCGCTACTACATTTGATAAATAATAAAAAGATATATTTAGATTTCAATCAGGAACAACTTCCAATGGTTGCCCTATATGATGAAGAACGAATTATCCAAGTTATTACGAATTTGGTATCCAATGCTATTAAGTTTTGTGACCCAGAACAAGGCATTATCATGATTCAATTTCAGGAGGAGGAGGAAGTCATTTGGATGAGAGTCATGAACAACGGTTCTTTCATTGAGCGAAATGAATTGGAAGCCATTTTTGATAAGTTTTACCAATCAACTAATCAAAACCTAAAAAAACCTGTTGGCAGTGGACTCGGGCTGGCCATTTGCAAGCAAATAATTGAAGCTCACAAAGGAAGTATTAAAGCAGAAAATGTTGAAAGGGGAGTGGTATTTACTTTTAGTCTGCCCAAACCAAAATCGAGTTGATTATTAAAATCCTATGAAGATGAAAAAAATTGTATTAGTAGACGATGAACCCAACATTATCATGTCGTTGGAATATACCTTTAGAAAATTAAACTATCAAGTTTTTATAGCTCGTGATGGACAGGAAGCACTAGATTTACTCGAGCACGAACAACCCGACATGATTATTTTAGATATCATGATGCCCAAAGTAGATGGGTATGCCACCTTGGAAGCCATTAAAAACAGAGAGCATCTTAAAAATTGTAAAGTCATGTTTTTATCAGCTAAAAACAAAGAAAGCGACATTGAAAAAGGGTTTTCTTTAGGAGTTGATGCCTACATGACCAAACCCTTTTCTATAAAAAAATTAGTAGAACAAGTAAACGAATTGCTTGCCTAACTCAACGTAAACAATGGAACCGACGTTCGCTAAAATCAAAATGTAATGAACTACAGTGAAATATATCAATATAGTCTAAATGAACCCGAGAAATTTTGGACCGAACACGCTCAGAATTTACATTGGTTTGAGTTTCCCAAGACAATCGTGTCTAAAAATGAATTTAATTACCCCATGTGGTTTGAAGATGGTCAATTAAATGCCTGCTATTTGGCTCTTGACTTTCATGTGGAACAAGGCTTTGGCGATGAAATCGCAATTATTTACGATTCGCCCGTTACTCAAACCGTTCGAAAATACACTTTCAATGAAGTAAAAAATGAAGTAGCCAAATTGGCTGGAGGTATGCTGTCTTTAGGATTAGAAACAGGTGATACTGCGGTAATTTACATGCCCATGATTCCACAAGCGGTTTTTGCTATGCTGGCTTGTGCACGAATTGGGGTAACACATTCTGTGGTTTTTGGTGGTTTTGCACCTCACGAATTAGCAATTCGTATTGATGATTGTCATCCTAAAGTCATTCTTACTGCTTCGTCAGGAATTGAGGTAGATCGTTTAATAGCCTATAAACCTTTGGTTGATGAAGCTTTGTTACTTTCCAAGCACCAGCCAGAAAAAGTTCTTGTACTCAACCGAAAATTGGGAGCGAAAGTACCTTTTAAAAAATATGACGTAGATTATGAAGCCCTAGTCTATGGGTCTGATGAAGCTGCATGCGTATCTCTGCCCGCCACGCATCCGTTGTATATTTTATATACATCCGGAACCACTGGAAAGCCTAAAGGAATAGTGAGAGATACCGGTGGATATGCGACGGCATTGAAATTCTCCATGACACATATCTATGGTGTTCAACCAGGTGAAGTATTTTGGGCGGCCTCTGATGTAGGATGGGTAGTGGGTCATAGTTATATTGTATACGGTCCTTTAATAAACCGAAACACTACTGTAATTTTTGAAGGAAAGCCAATCAAAACTCCTGATGCCTCCACTTTTTGGAGAGTCATTTCAGAACATCAGGTAAAAGTGATGTTTACAGCTCCCACAGCCATCAGGGCGATTAAAAAAGAAGACCCTAATGGAATGTTCATTAAGCAATATGACCTTTCTTGTTTACGTACGCAGTTTTTAGCAGGCGAGCGATGTGATGTAGCCACACTAGAATGGTACCAAAAACACATTCCTGTACCAACAATTGATCACTGGTGGCAAACTGAATCAGGGTGGCCAATGATTGCCAACATGGTAGGGGTAGAACTGCTGCCCATCAAACCAGGAGCAGCCGGTAAGGCAGTTTGTGGCTATGATATTCAAATTCTCGATGAAAATGGAAATGAATTGGCTGCCCATCAGGAAGGATTTGTGGCCATTCAACTTCCTTTGCCTCCAGGCACCTTAATGGACTTATGGGACGATCATGAGCGGTTTGTGGCAGGGTATCTCAATCCAATTCCAGGATTTTATTTTTCAGGTGATGGTGGTTATAAAGATGAAGAGGGCTATCTCTACATCACTGGTCGGGTAGATGATGTCATCAATGTGGCTGGTCACCGACTCTCCACTGCCGAAATGGAAGAAATCGTTGCCTATCATGCTGTTATTGCAGAATGTGCTGTTGTTGGGATTCATGATGAATTAAAGGGTCAAATTCCAATGGCGATGGTGGTGAAAAAAACAGGAGAGGAGATTGAAGATTTTCAATTAGAATATGAAATTGTTCAATTGGTTCGGGAAAAAATTGGGGCTGTGGCTGCTTTAAAAAATGTCTTAGTGGTGCAACGTCTTCCAAAAACGCGTTCTGGAAAAATTTTACGAAAATTGTTAAGAAGTATAGTCGATGGAACTGAATTTCAGATTCCTTCCACAATTGATGATGAAATTATTATAGATGAGATTCAATTGTCTCTTTCAAACTACAGAGCCAAAAATAACAACGTTAGCTTTTAGATATATAACAATTTAGCAAGTTTAAGTTTCGCAGACTTACAGTTTTTACTATATTTGATTGATTTATAAACAGAAAAAAAACGTACATGAGTTACTACAAAATACACGATTTAGAAAACTATTTTAAGATGTATAAAAAATCGGTTCGAGAACCAAGAAAATTCTGGGATCGTATTGCGGATGAAAATTTCACTTGGTATCAAAAATGGGATAAGGTCTTCGAATTAGATATGCAAGAAGCCCGATTTAAATGGTTCCCCGGAGCCAAAGTTAATATTGCAAAAAACTGTATTGACCGTCACTTGGCGAGAAGAGGTGAAAAAACAGCAATTATATTTGAACCAAATAATCCAGAGGAAGCTCCTCAACACATCACCTACAATGAGCTTTATGCTAAAGTAGCCAAGATGGCCAACGTATTAAAGGATCAAGGAGTCAAAAAAGGAGATAGAGTATGTATCTATCTTCCCATGATACCCGAATTAACTGTTGCCATTTTAGCATGTGCAAGAATTGGTGCCATTCACTCAGTGGTTTTTGCTGGTTTTTCAGCATCGGCAGTTAATGCAAGAATCAATGATTGCGAAGCCAAAATGGTCATTAC
>JBKBOP010000049.1:0-13507 GCA_046293575.1 Flavobacterium sp.
TCATCAACGTTCCGTACCTTTAGATTGAATGATTTCAATGCGGTATCGCCATTAACAGCAGGAGCTTCATATACTGCTACAGTAGATTATGAGTTGTATGGTTTCTTCTACGGAGGTAAAGACTGTACAATCACCGTTCCTGGTGGAGCCAAGATGGCCAACATCAATGAGCAGACCCCTGCTTTGGTTGATATCTTCGATGGCTTTAAAGCATTGGCTAGTCCAAACCCATTTAGTGAAGGCTTCAACATTAATGTGTACACGAATAGTACACAGCCAGTAGGCGTAGCGATCTACGACATGACTGGAAGATTGTTGGAGACTAAAGAAGTGAGTGTTGACAACTTAAACAATCAAGCTTTTGGTGCATTGTATCCTGCAGGTGTATACAACATTGTTGTGACTCAGGATGAGGAGATGCAAACCGTGAGAATGATTAAGAAGTAAGACGTACTTCTTTCTTATACTAAGAACCTCCTTTCCCTTTATTGGGGAGGGAGGTTTTTTAGTTTATAAGGTAGAAGTCAGAATTTAGAAAACTATACAACTTTAAATGGGGTTAAAAAGTCAAGATTTAAGTTTTATACAAACTTCATAATCTTAAAGTGTTGACTACGGTTTTCTTGAAGGATAGCAAAAGAAATATTAATAGATAAAATTTTGTGATTTCAAGTGAAAAGACAAAATAGCTAATTTTTACTTTTGAATTAAAAGACAAAACAACTAGCCATACCAGTTCATTTTACTATTTAAAATCCCAAAAAAAAGGCAGTAAGTAATAAACAAATAATGAAATAATAATAATGGAAATGATATTCATCCAAAAACCTTTTTTTACCATATCATTAATTTTGAGATGCCCTGAGGCAAAAACAACTGCATTGGGGGGTGTAGCCGCAGGTAGCATAAAAGCACATGAAGCCGCAAGTGTCGCTCCGATTAAAAAATAATATGGATGCACATCAACACTGATGGCAAATGGGATTAAAACAGGTAATATCATAGCAGTGGTCGCTAAATTTGAAGTTATTTC
This sequence comes from Flavobacterium sp., assembly GCA_046293575.1. Classification (GTDB taxonomy): domain Bacteria; phylum Bacteroidota; class Bacteroidia; order Flavobacteriales; family Flavobacteriaceae; genus Flavobacterium. The sequence goes on from JBKBOP010000049.1 coordinate 1,034, forward strand.
TGTTAAAAAGTTAATTGCTGCAACGGTGATAATAATCAACAAAAATATGGAAACTCCCTGTAGGGTGTGAAATTGTTGACCTAACCAAACCGCTAATTCTGAGGATTCAAATGCTTGTGCTAATGCCATTCCTCCGCCAAATAAGATCAAAATACCCCAAGGCAATCGATCGGTATCTCTCCAATCTAAAATTCTTTTATCATGGTTACTACTAGGTATGACAAAAAGAAAAATTAGACAAATGATGGCAATAATCGTGTCATCTATAAAAGGAAAAATCTTTATTAAAACAAAAGATTTAGTTATCCAAGCTATTGCAGTCAACACAAAAACCAAAAGCACTGATTTTTCTTCTTTAGATAAACTTCCTAGTTCACTTAATTGACGATTGATATCGTTGGCCCCACTCTTAAGATTTTCATTTTTTAATTTGTATGCAACGCGTGTTATATACATCCAGCAAATAAAAAGCAGAATGATACTCAAAGGAAATCCAATTTTGAACCAATCAAAAAAAGATATTTCTGTATTAAAATTTTTTTCAATGACACCTGCAAAAACAAGATTTGGTGGTGTTCCAATTAAAGTAGCCATTCCACCAATGGAAGCACTATAGGCTATGGAAAGCAAAATTGCTTTGCCAAATTTTTTGGATACTTCAAGATTTGCTTTGTTTTCATTTTGGAATTGATGAATAATCGCCAATCCTACCGGTAAAATCATTACAGCAGTTGCTGTATTAGATATCCACATAGATAAAAATGCTGTCGCCAACATAAATCCCAATATAATATTGTTGGGTTTCGACCCAAGAAAATGAATAATATTTAAGGCCATTCTTTTGTGGAGATTCCACTTTTCAATGGCTATTGCTAATGCAAATCCTCCAAGAAACAGAAAAACAAATTTATCACCATAACAAGCAGTAGTTTCTGAAAGCGAGAGAGCTCCAGACAAGGGAAAAAGAATGACGGGCAGCAATGCAGTAACCGGAATTGGTACAGCTTCAGACATCCACCAAATAGCCATCCATACTGTAGTAGCTAAAGTGTAAATTGCTGCACTACTTAAATCATCAGGTTTAAAAAACATGATCATCAGCAAGAACGACAATGGCCCCAATACTAATCCTATTCTGTTTTTAGTTAGTTTTAAATGCATCAAAATAATAAATTAAATGCATCCTTAACAGCACGTGAAAAATTGTGATTTTCTTGTGGACGTAAACTCAACTCCCAGTGTATTTCAATTTGGTTTTCTTGAGCCTGTGTCATACAGTAATTATAGTAATTTACGGCTCTTTCCAACCTGTGTATACCTTGTAAATCAACAATGGAATTTCTACGTACATTTGGGTCGTTAGGATTATTATCTAATTCACCCACTTGAACAAAAACTCTTTTTTGGTAGAATAATTGTTTGTCAAAGTTGCTTAAAATGCTGTTTTTTATACCATATGGGAAATCGACATTTTCATCAGGAAAAGTGTACCAACCGGAAGCTGAAATGACACATTTATGAATTCGATTGTACTGTTTAAACATCAAAAAACGGTGTAAAAACTGTGCTCCAGCAGAATGACCTACCGCATAATATTCATCGCTAGAATTATTCAATTCAGATTTTAAATAATCAAATAACGTTTCCACAATCGTAAAACTCCATTGATGTTCTGGATTCAACAAAGCAATAGAAGACTGTTCTCCATTTTGGTAAACATTCCCGAGATGATAGGAGTTGGAACCAGGAAAAGTAGACTCCGAAAACTCTGGAACTATTACTATTACATTTTTTGAGTTTGCAAGATTTATAAGTACATTGCGATATTCTTCTGCATTTCTGTTGTTTCCATGAAAGGCGAATAAAACAGGTGTGCTTTCTGTCTTATTTTGAGGAATATAAAAATATACTTTTAAACTTTTAGAATATTCATTTACCGAATAGTTATAAGTGAAGAAACCTTTACCAACAGTCGAAGCATTTAAGCCACTCCATTCCTCTTGAAATTCACTTTTTTCACATGAACTCAAGCTCAATAGAAATAAAACTTTAAGAAGAAGTGCATTGGATTTAAACGACATATAATATTTGGATTAGAGCATCCAAACCTAGCATTATAATTTTTATTTTTGCAATACCAATTATTTAATATTATGAATACCAATAATTCCTTTACAATAAAAATTATTCTTCAACATTATTTAAAAGATTCCAAAGCAAAAGACAAAAAATACAATCATTTATATCAGTCCATCAAAAAGTGTATCACTAAACATGAACTACCGCACGGCTGGACTTTACCCTCTACTCGGTTTTTGGCAGATAGCCTCAATTTATCTCGAACAACTGTTTTAAAAGCATATGATTTCTTGAGTTTGGAAAATTTAATTAAACCTAAACCCGGTTCGGGATATATTGTAATTTATGAAAAAGGCCAACCCAAAAGATCAACTAAGAAATCGAAAAACACCAATTTAAATACATACGTTAGTATATCTAATAGTGCTGAACATTATTTTGATAATTTACCGATGATTAATCGTGAGAGCAAACATCATATAGCTTTCAGGCCTGGCTTACCTCCATTAGATATTTTTCCAGTGAATCAGTGGAAAAAGCTTTTGAATTTATATTGGAGTTCAATAAAATTTTCCGAATTAACCTATTCTAATTCTTCCGGAATAAGGGAATTAAAGTATAGCATAAGCAAATATTTGAGTGTTAGTAGAAATGTAAATTGTTCTCCTGAACAAGTTTTTGTGGTTTCAGGTTCGTTGCAATCTTTATTCTTAATAGCAAACGTTTTAATAGAAAAAAACGATACTGTTATACTTGAAAACCCTACCTTTCCTAATGTTCACTCTATCTTTAAAAGTTTACAAGCCAACCTAATTCCGCTACAATTGGATCAAGAAGGCATCAATATAAATGAAAAAAAACTAAATGATTTACAACCTAAAATCATTCATGTTACTCCTTCAAATCATTATCCCCTAGGAATAAAAATGAGTTTAAAAAGACGATTAGAAGTATTAAACTTTGCTTCAAATACAGGTTCCTATATTATAGAAAATGATTATGAAAATGAAATTGCCAACCATGATGAAAAAACCCCAACCCTTTTCAGCTTAGACAAAGAAGATAGAACCCTATATCTTGGCACTTTCAACAGACTTTTACACCCTTCAATCAGATTAGGATATATGGTAGCACCTAAAAATTTGGTCCCATACATTGAAGCTTTGCAAGAGCTTTCACATCGTTTTGTTTCTCCTTCCCTGCAAGTAGTCATGAATCAGTTCATAGAAAAAAATTATATTTATTTACATATTAAAAATTGTATAGAAGCCGCCCTTGAAAGACATAATTTATTTACAGAGGCTTTCTCAAAAAAGATTTCTAAAATGGAAATTCATCCAGCTAAAGTTGAGAGTTTTCACACGATTGCAAGATTTAAAGCAGAATCCGATTATCAACATGAAAATGAAATAGTAAAACAACTAAAACTAAAAGGAATTACAACCTTTCCGCTAAGCAAATGCTACATTGAATACCCTAAAGAATTTGGACTTATTTTTGGTTATGCTGCAGTTAGACCATCAATTATCCAAAGTAAAATAAATACTATGGCCGAAGTTATCAAATCATAAAGTAGACGGAACCTAATTGGTATTTTATTTTTTTAATAATTGGTATCTTATTCTGGCTTTACATTTTATAAATTTGTATCAATAATAATTTCAAATCCAAACGCTATGACTAAAAAAATACTTCTTTCGTTACTGTTCACAACAGCACTGACCTTTGGTCAGACAACTTTTTTGGTAGAAAATTTTGAATATCCAGCAGGAGATTTACTAATTGACAATGGATGGTTTGCACACAGTGCTTCTGGAACTAATTCTGTAGCTGTAAGCACTAGTGGCTTAAGCTGGTCAGGATATGTTGCAAGTGGAATTGGCAATGCCGCATTGGTTACGAATACCGGTGAGGATGTCAATAGACCTTTCAGTACCTATCCGACAGAAGGAAGTATTTATGCTTCTTTTTTGATGCGTGTGAATGCCCCATTTGCAGCTGCGGGAAGCGGTTTTTTCTTTCACTTGGGATATTATAGTAATACCTCAACTCCTGTATTTACAGCTTTGAATACTGCTTTTAGGGCTAGAACCTTTGTGTTGCAAGGCACAGATCCTGATACTCAATTTAAGTTAGGTTTATCATTCAACACGAATGATGCTACTGGTTCAACTGACGATCTCACGATTGGTCAAACCTATTTGGTTGTAATTAAATACCAGTTTATTGAAGGAGCAGGGAATGATGAAGTTAGTTTATATTTTTTTCCTGAAGGAGCCAATATTGAAACAGAACCTGCAACTCCTGATTTAGGACCTTTTATTGGAACAGCAGCAGATGCTCCAGTTCTCCAAGCTGTAGTTTTAAGACAGTACAATGCATCACAAGACGTAACTGTTGATGGCATTGTGGTTAGAGATTCCTGGAATTTATTAGATCCCGACTTAAGTATTGAAAATGTAAACTTGTCTGACATAAGCATGTATCCCAATCCCGTTGACAACAATGGAATTGTAAACCTTGCTGGTGAAATGCATGGCCCAAAACTGATTGAAGTATTTGATTATACTGGGAAAAAAATCAGTGAAATAAATACTTCCCAAGATTACTTTAGTGTAAATGGAATCTCCAGTGGTGTTTACATTGTAAAAATAAGTTCAAATTCAACGTCAACAACTTCGAAGTTAATCGTTAAATAAACATTTTTAAAAATTGCGTTATGCTGTTAAATATCAATTTATTAAATAAATTGAGTAGATATTTTTTTTCTGTATCCTCAATGCTTTTTTGTGCCTTTTTAATCTTCTTTATGAACTCATGTTCAACTGATGACATTAAACCCGCGGTTGCTTTAAGTAGCAATAGCGTTACATTAAGTATAGACAATAATACTATTTTGGTTACTGCCTCACTAAATGACAATACTTCAAATGATATTGTTGTGCCTTTGAATTTTTATGGCGATGCCGAGATTAATACTCATTATACGACTAGTAGTAATCAAATTGTAATTTTAGAAGGTCAAAATTCTGGCTCAATCACTATCAATTATGTTGAGGGAAATTTTTCAGAGGAATCTAAAACCATCACCATTAGTATTGGCAATGTAACAGGAGCCATTACTTTGGGTAATACAGAATTAAGTATCAATGTTATAGGAGAAAATGCTGGTGTTAATTTTGTTGCTGAAAATTTTAATTATCCATCTGGAAATATGTTAACCAATCATGGATGGTTTGCCCATAGTGCAGCTGGAAATAATTCTATTTTAGTGGGAAGTTCTGGTCTAAACTTTTCCAACTACATGGGAAGTGGTATTGGAAATTCTGCTTTAATAGAAAATGACGGTGAGGATATCAACAAACCTTTTATATCCAATATAAATTCTGGTGATGTTTATGCTTCATTTCTTGTGCGCGTTAATGAAGCTGTCGATGCAAGTGGAGAAGGATTTTTTCTGCATTTTGGATATTTCAATGATAATTTAATTCCAAATGTTGGTTTTTCAAATGTATCAACTGCATTTAGAGGTAGAACGTTTGTTAGACAAGGAACGAATTCTTCGACTCAATTTAAATTGGGTTTATCGTTCAATGCCACAACTCCAACCGGAGAAACAAGTGATTTGACTATTGGAGAAACATATTTAGTAGTATTAAAATATAAATTCATTGAAGGAGAAAATAACGACGAAGTAAGTTTATTTGTTTTTGCACAAGGTAACTTACCAACCTCTGAACCTATAACTCCCACCGTTGGACCGTTTACAAGAACAGGGACAGCAGGTGACGCACCAGCTCTGCAAACTATTGCATTAAGACAGTACAGTTCCAACCAAAATATTAATGTGGATGGAATTTATGTCAGAGAGATTTGGAATTTAACTAATCCATGGTAGTAATAAAGATTAAAAACTGATGCAATTCCTAGGGCCAATTTTGTCGCTTTTAGTTATTATTTTGGTAGCCACTTTGCTACTAAAAAAATACCAACCGCACGCAATTTTGCTTATTGCAGGCTTGTTTATGCTTACCATTTCATTGTTTCTTAACAAGCCACTACCTCTTGGAAAAACCACAGGATTCTTAGGATTTGATTTGTTTTTATTAATTAAGGAGTCATTTAAAAGTACTAATGCAGGTGTTGGATTGTTGATTATGTCTATTGGTGGTTTTGTTGCCTATATTGACAAAATTGGTGCTTCAAGAGCGTTGGTATATGTGGCAATGAAACCTTTACATTTTTTTAAATCAAAGCCTTATGTTGCAGCCTCTTTAGTCATACCCATTGGACAGCTCATTTTTATTGCCATTCCCTCTGCAGCAGGATTATCTTTACTATTAATGGCTTCCTTATTTCCTATTTTAATAAATTTAGGTGTTAGCAGACTCACAGCGGCTTCTGTTATTTCAGCAACAACTGCAATTTGTTTGGGACCTGCTTCTGCAATTGTGGCAAGTGCAAGTAGTATTATAGGTATTGAAACGGTAGACTATTTTGTAAATCATCAAATTGCATTAACCATTCCCTTGACGCTAACTATGATGATAGCCTATTACTTTGTCAATAGGTATTTTGATAAGAAAGAGGGGTTTGTCCATGAAAAAACCGAATACTCAGAAAAATTAGACTTTCCTAAAATTTATGCACTGATACCTATTTTACCAATCATTTTGTTGATTGTTTTTTCAGAGTTATTTACTTTTTTTTCAAGTCCAATACATTTAGATACTACAACAGCCATGTTTATTAGTTTATTTATTGCATTGGTTTTTGAATTGATTAGAGTCAGAAATGTAAAAAGTGTATTAGACAATCTTCAATCGTTCTGGAACGGTATGGGAAATATTTTTAAAACTGTTGTTACACTCATTATTGCCGCAGAAATATTTTCTCATGGTTTGATTAATTTAGGATTCATTGATGGCTTAATCCAACTTACACAGAGTATGGGTTTAGGAGCAACAGCCATTAGCATCGTTATGAGCATAATTATCTTTCTGGCAGCCATGCTTATGGGCAGTGGAAATGCTGCGTTTTTCTCCTTTGGCCCACTTATTCCATCAATAGCAGCTAAAATAGGTGTGTCCAGTACATCAATGCTATTGCCAATGCAATTTTCTGCCACAATGGGAAGAACAGTTTCACCAGTTGCTGGGATTATAATAGCAGTATCTGAGGTTGCTAAAGTTTCAACAATGCAATTGGTAAAAAGAAATATTATCCCTTTGGGAATTACATTAATCGTAATGCTATTCTATCATTTTATATAACAAGATGTTTCAATTATTAAAAAATATTCATGTGTATGCACCTAAAAATTTAGGTGTTGTAGATGTATTATTGTTTCATGATAAGATTGCAAAAATCGGAAACAACTTAGACACTTTTAAAAGTGTGTCTGAAGTGCATCATCTTGACGGACACATTGCCACTCCCGGATTTATTGATCAACACATTCATTTAATTGGTGCTGGAGGAAAAGATGGTTTTGCATCCATGACTCCTGAAATTCAAATGAGCGAACTCATAGCATGTGGAACGACAACCGTTGTGGGATTGTTGGGAACTGATGGAAATACAAGAAATATCAAATCACTGTATGCTAAAGTAAAATCACTTAACCAACAAGGCGTATCAGCCTATATGTATTCTGGATACTATGGCTTAGATCCCGTGACCATTACCAATAATATTCAGTGTGATATGATTTTTATTGATAAGGTTTTGGGACAAAAAATTGCTATTAGTGACATTAGGTCGTCATATCCTACTGCTTTGGAATTGGTTAGAATTTTAAGAGACATTAGGGTTGGAGGTTTAATAGCAAATAAAAAAGGAATTTTACATATCCATTTAGGGAATTTAGATACTAAAATGGATGTTTTGTTTGAATTGATTGAACGGTATCAGTTCCCTATTGAACACATATCACCAACACATGTTGGAAGAACAAAAGTTCTTTTTGATGAAGCAATACGTTTTGCAAAACTAGGAGGAATGATTGACATAACGACTGGTGCCTCAAAATATGACGAACCTTATAAAACAGTTCTTTATGCATTAGACCAGGGCGTTTCCATCGATAAAATGACATTCAGCTCCGATGGACATGCCGGTCTCACCGTTTTTGATTCTAATAAAAATCCAATCGGACTTGCAAAAGCTCCTTTTGATTTAAACGCAGCTGAAGTAATTAAATTAATCAAATTAGGAGGTCTTCCTGCTGAGGAATCCTTAAAGTTAATTACAAAAAACCCAGCTAACAATTTAGGATTAAAACACAAAGGAGTGATTGATGTTTTATATGATGCCGACATTAATATTTTTGATGAAAGCTTTCAACTCACTCATGTTTTTGCAAAAGGACAACTTATGATGAAAGATAAAGAAATAATCAAAAAGGGACCGTTCGAATAATATATACTTTTAAAAGATGAATAAAATCTTAGTAAAAATAACTGTTTTGCTGTTATGTATCTCAGAGTTGAGTTTTTCTCAAAATGCTGAGCCTAGCACCTATGAGTTTGGAGAGGGCTTGAAATTAACATCAAACGAAGGACATGAAGTGAGAATAACAAGTTATTTTCAGCCCTATGTGGATACCAAAATGTACACAGATCCTGATGAGGATATGGCAACTCGCTTCAGAATGAGAAGAGCAAGATTAAGAATTGATGGAGAAACCAGTAATAAAAGATTAACCTATAGATTTCAAGTTGATCTAACAGGTCAAGGAGAGTTTGAAGAACAACAAGGATATTATCTATTAGATGCTTTTGTTAATTATAAAATTAGTAATAGTCTTTCTATTTCTTTTGGACAAAGACCAACTTTCACAGATAATAGAGAACTGTTCACACTCTCAAATACTCTACAACTCGTTGAAAGAAGTAGAGTAACATCAGCTTTTGCGTCTATTCGTGAGTTTGGTGTTTTTCTAAGTGGGAATTTTAAAACCGGAGGCAACTCATTGTTACGTCCTTATTTTATTGTTACCAATGGTGATGGAGCTAATGTATTTAAACCAGATGTTGGAGGATTAAAAGTGGGGGGTAGAGTTGATTTTTTACCTTTTGGAACTTTCACAAATTTTGGACAATTTAGACAAGTTGATATAGTAAGAGAATTGACTCCAAAACTCGTAATAGGTGCGAATTTTAGTCATAACAATCAAATGAGTAGTCGAAGAGGAAGAGATAGTGGAGCCATAATTTATCTTAACGATAATGATGAAGTCACACTTCCAGACTTTACCAAATTTGGTATTGACTTTATGTTTAAATACAAAGGATTTTCCGCTATTGGAGAATTCGTAAAAACAACTGCTTCTGTACCTGATGATATTACTCAAAGGGTAAGAGAAAACGGCACTGTAACGCCCAATTTTTTAGTAAATGGGATTCAAGATGTTGAAAATTATGTGAAAGGCAGAATGATGTTAGGGGAAGGTTATAACATTCAAATGGGTTACTTATTCAAAAATGGATTCTCTGTAGATGGAAGGTATACCCATTTAAAGGCAGATGAACATTCCTTTTTAAATAATCCAACATTTTATAATCGGCCAAATTATTACACCTTGGGATTCAGTAAATACCTTGGAAGAAATTATGGAGCCAAAATACAAACGGATATCACCTATATAAATGGAAATGCGATTAACAACAATTTTGGTAATCCCATTGAAGGAAATGAGTGGATTGCAAGACTTATGCTAACTTTTACATTATAATGAAATTAATCATTTACATATTCATTTTTATACCATGCATGTCTTGTTCTGCACAATTCAATCCAGAACCAAAACAAATTACAGCTGAATTCTTTCCGGATTTTAGTGATTTGGAAAATTGTACCCCAGCTTTAAATAAAAACAAAGGTTTTACAAACCACAATGAGTTAATCTCTTTTTTAAAAACCTTAAGTAAAAATCATCCAGATAAAGTAAATACAGAGATAATAGGTAAAAGTCAAAAAGGACATGATATTCCATTAGTTGTATTGAATAATAAAAGCTCTAATCAAACCAAAGTAAAAGTTTTTTATCAGGGTGGTTTGCACGGTGATGAGCCTGCAAGTACTGAAGGTATACTCTACCTACTCTATCAAATTCTAAATAATGAAAAATATCAATACCTACTTGACAGAATTACTTTAGCTGTTGTTCCAATGGCTAATATCGATGGATATTTGAATCAGCAAAGACTTGCTGCTAATGGACTTGATTTAAATAGAGATCAAACTAAATTGATGGCACCTGAAAGTGTTGTTTTAAAACAAGCATTTAGTTCTTTTGACGCAGAAGTGGCACTTGATTTTCACGAATATAACGCATACAGAAGAGATTTTTCAAAATTGAGCACCTTTGGAATCACTTCAATTTTTGATGTGATGTTTCTTTACAGCAGTAATTTAAATGTTTCAGAAAATATTCGATTTGTGACCGATACATTGTTTGTGGAGAATACGAGGAAAGTGATGCAACAGAACAATTTGAGGTACTTTGATTATATGTCTACAAGCAAAGTTCAAAATGAATTACAATTCAACAAAGGTTCTATTAATCCCCGTTCAAGTGCCACTTCATTTGCTCTGACCAATTGTATATCGGCACTCATTGAAGTCAGGGGTGTAAATTTGGGACGCACCTCATTTAAAAGAAGGATAAACACCACTTTTCTTGCTGGAATATCCTTTCTAGAAACTGCCTATAACAACATTGATTTGATTAAAGAAACTATTAGAAAAGCAAATAATCTTAAAAGTGAAATTGTTATCACAAGTGAAAAGCAAAAATACCTTGATACAATTCCTGTAATTGACTTAGATAGTAAAAAGAAAATGGATTTGCAAATTCTTGTTAGCGATGCAAAACACTCAACACCAACCCTTAAAAGATCAATTCCGAGTGCTTACATAATAAGGAGTCAACACTCTGAATTGATTGACAAAATGAAAGTTTTTGGTATATCCATAGATACATTAAATGAAGAAAAAAAAATGGAAGTTGAAATATTTAAAATTATTGGTTATGAAAGAGATCCAATACCTACTGAAAAAATGAATATGCAATATGTTACGACAGATTTAATTAAGACCAATAAAAACTTTGATAAAAATGATTTCATTATTTATACAAACCAGAAAAACTCTTCATTACTATTTGAATTATTAGAGCCTGAAGCCATTTCTAGTTTTGTTAGTTTTGGAATCATCAAAACCAAATTAAATGACGAACTACCTATTTACAGACTACCCTAAAATAAACTTATTATCATGAAAAAAATAATTTTAATTTCTTTTGTGTTACACTTTTTGGCTTCTTATAGTCAAGATGATTTATCCAAAAATTCAACACATTTTGAACTTGGAAAAGGTCTCACATTTGATTTAAACGAAGGTAAATACAAATTCTTTATATCTGGATTTATACAGCCAACTATGTCTGTTGAATCTATTAAAGGTGAAGAATCTGATTACTTCTTTAACTCAAAACGTTCCTTTTTCATGTTAGGTGGAAAAGCTGTACAGGAGAAAATAAGCTTTTTACTTCAAACCGATTTTAGTTCTAGAAACCCTCTTCTTGATGCATGGATAGCTTATCACCCTTATGAGTGGTTGACTATTTCTGCTGGACAAAAGCAAAACTTTGCTAATAATAGAGAAATGCTTTACCGTGAAGACCGACTACAGTTTACCGACAGAAGTTTGGGGAGCAGAACTTTTAGTAAAACTGGAAGAGAATTTGGTCTGTTTGTTGAATCCACATTTGGCGAAAAATTTATTCTATCTCCAAAATTTTCAATGACTTCTGGAGATGGACAAAACTCGTTTGGAACAGACTCAAGAGATACAGATTTAGGTGGTTTAAAAGTGGGAGGAAGACTAGACATCTATCCATTTGGAGCATTTAAAACAGGTAACGATTTATTCACTGCAGATTTATTTAGAGAAGACAATATTAAACTCCTCCTTGGAGTTGCAGCAAGTAAAAATAATGGTGCAAGTGACAGAGTTGGAGAGGGACACGGTAATTTTTTACTTTACGATGAAAGTGCAAAAGTCAGTTTACCCAACTATAATAAAACACATTTTGATGCTCTTTTAAAATACCAAGGGTTTTCATTTTTATTTGAATTTACCAATAGCTCTGCTTCTGGCATTGAAAAAGTATTCATCGACCCTAACGCAATTACTATTTTATCTCCAACACAAATTAGCGAGTTTTTAGTGTTAGGAAACAGCTATGTATCTCAATTTGGGTATGTTACAAAAAACATGTACAGCTTTGATATAAGATATGAAATAGCCAAACCTGAGTTTGAAAATATTGATTCAGTGTTGAGAGAGTATTCCAATCTTACTTTTGGTCTTTCAAAATATTTCAATAAC
>JBKBOP010000050.1:0-13310 GCA_046293575.1 Flavobacterium sp.
TTGTATGGAGTTCCCGTTGCTCCAGAGCCGTCAAAGTAATTTCCGATGGTTAAAGCCGGTAGTTCATACGAATCACAAGCCTCTACATCATCTGGCTGGTCTGGGGTCGGGGTTTGATTAATAGTAATGGTAAAGGTGTTCTCTGCTGCACAGTTCGGGGTCGTGCCCGTTTCAGCGAAGACATACATGAGCGTCGTGGTGGTAATCGCATCACCAGCCGTGTAAGCCATCCCTGTTCCATCTGGACCATCAAAGTAGTTTCCTGTGGTTAAAGCCGGTAGGATATATTCATCGCAAGCCTCAATATCATCGGGTTGATCTGGGGTTGGGGTGTCGTTGATGGTTATCGTAAAAGTATTCTCTGCAAAACAGTTCGGAATCGTGCCTGTTTCGGCATACACGTATAATGTTGTTGTGGTAAAAATCGTGTCTCCCGCATTGTATGGAGTTCCCGTTGCTCCAGAACCGTCAAAGTAATTTCCGATGGTTAAAGCAGGTAGTTCATACGAATCACAAGCCTCTACATCATCGGGCTGGTCGGGTGTGGGGGTTTCGATTATAGTTATCGTGAACGTTTTTTCGTCGTTACAGTTCGGGGTCGTGCCCGTTTCGGCGAAGACATACATAAGAGTGGTTGTGAAGACAGAATCACCAGCAACATAAGCCGTTCCTGTTCCGTCAGGACCGTCAAAGTAATTACCCTCTGTTAAAGTCGGTAGAATATACTCGTCACAGACTTCAACATCTGAAAAATCAGATAATACCGGAGGATCAATAACTGTCAAAGTAATTACCGTAGTACCATAAATGATTGGGTCATTGTTATCCTGTACCCTGATGTATATTTGCTCACCATTAAAACCCGAATAGGTGGTTGATCCCACTATAGGATTCACACCTGCATCTGCATCTGCAAAAGAATTGTGATAAGTAATAGTATTTTCAGAAGCTGGCAACCCGTTTAATGCATTGGTATCGGCAAGAGTTAAATCAAAAATCTCAAAGCCATCTCCGTCTACATCGCATAATGGAGGAATATCAGTGGGTTGAGGGTTGAGAGTGCATTCTGGAACAATAAGATTAAATGACACCACTGCAATACAATCTTCACCATCAATCTGAACTGCGGCATATATAGTTTCACCATCAAACCCGGGATATGCACTTGCATTAGGGATAGGGTTAGCAGCATCTCCGGCGTCTTGTTGAGTATTATGGTAGGATACCTCTCCAAACAATCCTGAAAGTATATTTGGAGTATTACTATTCAGATTAAAAGTACCACAAGATATTAAATCAATATCTTGAATACTAATACCAGGAAATGGAAATGATTCAACAATAGTTTGATCAATTTGCTGACAACTGATGGCTCCACCAATAGTTACGGTTACCCCATAAACCCCCTCATCACAAACTTCAAGGGTATAATCTGTTGCCCCTGGAATCACATTTCCATTGAAAGTCCATTCATAAGTGGCGATAGAAATTGGTGAGGAACCAGCACGAATGGTTTTACAACCCCCTGGGCATAATGCTCCACCGTTTTCAATTGTAAATTCTCCAAAATTTTCAAAACCTGAGGTGCCAGAAATTCCAGCAGTACCTACATCGAAGCTTCCCCCTTCAATAAAAACAGCAGAGTCAAAAGCAGTATCTTGATAATCTCCAATAACCAATCTTATAGTATAATTGTTATTAGGTATTACCGTTGCAGAGGCATTTAAAACAACCGTTTGCCCTCTCATATTGATGGCAGTGTCTAGAAAAGGGGCCGTTACGTTAAATTGTCCAAAAAACTCAGGATTCACCGAAGCACAACCACCATTATGAGCATTATCTCTAATAGTTGTTACCGAAACTGGGGTAGTTGTTCCAGGAATAACGGCTAAATTGGTGGTTACTCCCGTATCAAGGTTGGTCAAGAAAAAAGCAAATACATCTCCGAAAGTACATTGAAAAGTTCCATATTCGTTAGATGCAAAAAGAAAATTAAAACTAAAATTATCAGTCAAAGGAGTAAAATCAAATTGTACAAAAGCAGCATTTAAGATCCCACTATTTTGACCTTGCGATTGTGCCAATGCTACCAAACCTGCATCAGTAGACCCCGCAGGACAATTGTCTCCTAAATTACTATTATTATAATGACCCTGAGTAAAATTTGCATTTCCAGTTCTGATGATAACTCCCTCTTTGAAAGGAAATGTTGAATTGTTTCCTTTAAAATATCCTATGGGAGTACAGCCAGGTGAATTAGATGAAGTGAAATTATTTACCACAGCACAGCCAGAATTAATTAACACATTTTGAATCAATTGAGGAACTGAAAAAGTGCTGGTGTCGATGGTCACAAACCTTGGTGCGGGTGTATCGGTATCTGTACATTGTGGACAAGCTGGGACAGGGTCGGGTGTATCAGAGGATATAATTACTGTATTGACTAAGTTACTTGTGAGGTTATAAGTATTAGGTACAAATATAGTCACCGTGAAAACCACTGTTTGACCATTTTCTATTACTGGTAGAGTTTCTAACAAAGGCCCACTACCTGTGGTGTCGTTTGGACCGGACCAAGTCATTTGATTAATGCCAGCAGGAAGAGGGTCTGAGACCACTACATTAAAAGCGTCACTGGGGCCATTGTTCGTAATGGTTATGGTATAAGTAGTTGACTCATTTTTAACCCATTGTGTCCTGTTGTTTGTTTTAACAGTAACAAGATTTGCTAAAGGATTTGGTGTATTGATATCTGTACAACCCGGACAATCAGGATTAGGATCTGCTGTATCAGAGGTTACTGTTACAGTATTTACTAGATTCGCAGTCTGGTCAAAATTTGACGGAACAGGAACCACCACTTGATAGGTAAATATTTCCCCAACTTGAATTAATGGAATGGTATCAAGTAAATCTCCATTTCCTGCACTTCCGTTACTTCCTGTCCAGTTTACAGAAGTGGGATTTATTCCAACTGGTACAACATCCTCCACTACCACATTTACGGCATCATCTGGACCATCATTGGTTATGGTAATCGAATAGGTTATGGTTTGACCAGCTGTGTAAGTGTTTGATCCGTCATTTTTTACAATTATTAAATCTGCACTTTGTGACCAACTAAAAGATTGAAATAGTAGGAAAATAATGAGTAAGTTATTTTTCATTGAAAAAAAAGTTGTGCTTTCATCGGGGTGATGAAAGATTAAATCATTGTTAATAAAAATTTAATTTCCAAATATAAACATTTTTTGAAGTTCGGATTGTTAATTTTGCCCACAACTAGAACGTTTTTGTTATGAAAATTGAAATCAAAGCAACTCAAAATCCGAATATCTTGAAATTTGAATTCCCTGAATTTATTTCAGGAAATCAAAATTATGAATTCAAAAACATTGACGAAACCAAAAAAAGCCCACTAGCCAAACAGCTTTTCTATTTACCTTTTGTAAAAACAGTTTATATTTCTGGAAACTTCATTGCCATTGAAAAGTATTCAATAGTGGAATGGGAGGAAGTTCAAGACGATGTTGCTGAACAAATTGAAAACTTTATTGCACAGGGAGGAATTATCTTGGATGTTGAACAAGAAGATAAAAAAACTCCAATTACAGTTTATTCTGAAAGCACTCCCAATCCAAATGTAATGAAGTATGTTGCCAACAAGCTACTTACTTCAAAAACTGCTGAATTTAAAAACATTGATGAAGCTGAAGCCTCTCCATTAGCGTCAGCTTTATTTGAGTTGCCTTCTGTAAAAGAAATTTTCATTGATGAAAACTACATTTCAATTACAAAATTTGATCGGTTTGAGTGGGTTGAAATTGGTAACGAAATAAGGAGTTTCATTAGAGAATTTATAGCCAATGGGGGCGAAGTGTTGGATGAAACCAAATGGGTTGAAACACCACAAAAAGAGCAACAAGAAATCAATAATTTTGAAAACCTGGATGTTACTTCTCAGCAAATCATAAACATACTGGAGGAATATGTAAAACCCGCAGTGCAAGCTGATGGTGGTAACATTTTGTTTGATTCGTTTCATGCAGATGAAAAAAGAGTGAAAGTGATTCTTCAAGGAGCTTGCAATGGTTGCCCGTCTTCTACTTTCACTTTAAAAAATGGCATTGAAAACATGTTACGACAAATGCTTCATGATGAACACATTTTGGTTGAAGCTATTAATGGATAAACCCACAAAAAAACCTGAACTCACATTCAGGTTTTTTTATTTAACGATTCTTGGCGTGTTGATCAAATTCTTTAAACAACTCCAAAAGGTTCATAGTTGCTTTAATCAAATCATTTATTTCCAGAAGTAATGCAAAATAAAGTTTACTATTTTTTGGACTTGTTTCAACAGTTCTAATTCTCTCAATTTGTTTTTGAATTAATTGTGAAACCTGATCAACGATATCTGTCTTTCTTTTTAAAACTCCATCTAAACGATCAAAATTATTTTCTTTGAAAATGGTTTCGATTTCATCAAATAATTTTTGCACCTCAACATCTATACTCTTTAAATCTCTTATTTGATTAAATTTTAACTGTTTATGATTGTTGTTGATGTGAGCATAACTGTTTTGAGTGATAAAACCCAAGGATTGAATCATATCCTGAAGGTGACCTAAAATCATGATATAAAACTTACTGGCTTCAACAGAAGTTTCATCAAGGTTTTTGATGAAATAATAGACATTGCCTTTTAATTCATCAACTTCTTTTTCTAGCTTTTTAAGAGCTTTTTTGTTTTCTTTTAATTTTCCTAAATCTTGAAGCCCCAGATTATCAATGACATCACTAAAAATGAGATTGGTGTTCTTTATCACTCTCGAAATTTGATCTGAAGACTCATTAATAATTTCATTAATAGTGACAATATCTTCTCTTTTAAGTTTTAGTAATTCAGCTTCTTCCTTGGTTTTTTTGGCATGGCGTCTTGAACTTCTATACAATAAAATTCCAAGTAACACAATGAGTCCAATAAATGAAAACACTTCCCCTACTTTCAGTAAAAAGGCAACAATTGATGCCATTGTGAAAGCCACAATAGCTGTTACAAACCAACCTCCAATAACATTAAATACCCCAGCAACTCTATAAACAGCACTTTCACGGTCCCATGCACGATCGGCAAAAGAGGTTCCCATGGCAACCATGAATGTAACGTATGTGGTTGATAATGGAAGTTTTAAAGAAGTACCTATGGAAATTAAAATACTAGCCACCATCAAATTTACTGAGGCTCGTACCATGTCAAAAGCAGGTTCATCATTTCTCTTTTTACCTTTAAAAACAGGTTTTTCAAACTGCTTATCAATTTTGATTTGGATGTTTTTAGGAAGAAAATAATTTAATCCAAGACCAATATAAACACCTGCTCTAACAATATATCTAGATAAAATATTGGGTGAAAATTTTTCAACCCCATCGCCTTGACGGGATAAGTTTACTCCGGTCTCCACAACGCTTCTAGCTTTTTTTGAAGTCCAGAGTGTGATGACCATCACCAAACCAGCAAATAATAAAAAGTAAAAAGGAGCTCTAATTTCTTCTGAGGCGAGTCCGCCCATCATAAAGTTATCTCCAGTGACTGATCCAGTAGCACTAAAAAGTTCATACGAATTAAAAGCAGCAATGGGAACGCCAATAAAATTAACCAAGTCATTTCCTGCGAAAGCGAGTGCTAATGCAAAGGTGCCAATCAGGATAATTACTTTTAAAATATTTATTTTGAATACGCTTATCAATATTTGCGAAACGATAGTCAAGCCAAAAAATAAATATATGATTATCTGTATTTGATGACCCACAATCCATTCATAACGTTCCTCAGTAATAAACGCAAAACCTTTAAGACCTTTTATTAAAATAAAAAATAAAATAGCTGTGATGGCCAATCCACCGAAAATAGCTCCAATATATTTAAGTCTTTTTTCAAATTGAAACGAAAAAATCAATCTTGAAACATATTGCACCAAACTCCCGATGGCAAATGAAAGTCCAACAGAAACGAGTATGCTAACCACAATCTCAGTTGCTTTTTTTGTATTTATGTAACTCTCAAGAACCTCAAGCGTTTGCTCTGTGGTAATTATGTTATACAACGCCAAACACACCGCAGCTCCTAATAATTCAAAGACAATGGAAACTGTTGTAGAGGTCGGCAAGCCCATAGAATTGAACACATCCAACAGCAAAATATCAGAAATCATCACTGCCAAAAAGATAATCATGACTTCGTTAAAACTAAACATCGATGGGACAAAAATGCCGCTTCGAGCAATTTCCATCATTCCACTAGAAAATAATGCACCACACAAGACCCCAAGACTGGCGACTATCATGATAGTCCTAAATGAAACCGCTTTTGATCCAATGGCTGAATTTAAAAAATTAACAGCATCATTACTAACACCCACCACCAAATCAAGAATAGCTAAAAGAGCCAAAACCACGAGCATCACCAGATAAATCTGCTCCATTTAATTGTAAATTTAAAATCATTGCAAAATTCCATCAAATGCTTCAATGATATGTTAAGTTAATGTTATGAATTGTTGCATTATTCACTACTATTCAACCCGTTCAAAATCTTGAAAAGCATTTTTCTAATTTCGTTTTTTCCTTTTTAATTTTATACTTTTTTTAAAAGAAGTCACTTGATTTCATTGTATCTTGCCATTTAAAATTTAAGCGAAAAAACATGGAATTAACCGCCGTTGACCCTAACTTATTATTTGATTATTGGAATTATTTTTTAAAAGTGTTGGTTGAATATTCTCCGAGACTCATCTCTGCATTTCTTGTTTTTGGAATTGGTTGGTGGGCCATAAAATTGTTCAAAAGTTTCTTGATAAGAATCATGAACAAAAGAGAGATGGAACCCACGCTTTCAAAATTCTTGGCAGACATACTTATTTGGACTCTAAAAATTTTACTATTTGTAACTGTAATTTCAAGATTGGGTGTTGAAAACTCCTCATTTGTTGCCATCATTGGTGCGGCTGGTTTGGCCATTGGTCTATCACTTCAAGGCTCTTTATCTAATTTTGCTGGTGGGGTTTTAATTATCATGTTTAAACCTTTTAAAGTGGGCGACTTTATTCAGGCCCAAGGCGAAATGGGAACAGTAAAAGAAATTCAAATTTTTGTCACAAAAATATCAACTATTGACAATCAGTTTATTTACATCCCTAATGGTTCCCTTTCCAATGGAAACATAACCAATTTTTCTCAAGCCTCGTTTCGCCGTGCAGACCTTACCATTGGAATAAGCTATGGCTCTAATATCAAAAAAGCTAAGGAATTGGCCTTTGAAGTTTTAACAAATCACCCTTTAGTATTAGAAGAACCTGCACCTGTGATTTGGGTTAAAGATTTAGCAGACAGCTCTGTTGATTTAGCCGTCAGACCGTGGGCTAATAATGAAAGTTTTTGGCAAATGAGATCAGAAGTTCTCGAGCAAATTAAAGCTGCATTTGATGCCAATGGAGTTGAAATTCCGTTCCCACAAAGAGATGTTCATATCAAAACTAAAGCTTAATTTCCTGTAAAAAACTCCTTTAGATAGTAAGGCTCAAAATAGGCAACGTTTTCAAACTCTTGATTGCTGAACTTTGCAAATGCCAAGTTGGACATTGAACCAGCCGAAGGATACAAGATATTTGAATGATAAATAATATTAGGAGAGTTTAAAATTTCTTTACACTTATTAGCTCCATCCCCAAAAAGATGTAACGTTTCATTTTTAAATTCTGAAAATGCTTCTGCATCAATTATCTTGGCGTGAACTGGCTGTAGTACTTCTCCATAAACTGAAAATATCGCAGTATAGACCTCCATTCTTCTTGCATCTAACATGGGCACTATCAAACCTTCTTCTACCTTAAGTTGTTTTGATAAAATTTCAAGCGTGTCAAGTGCAATCAATGGAACATCAAGTGCAAAACACAATCCCTTTGCTGCAGAAACACCAATGCGAAGTCCTGTGTAAGATCCAGGACCTTGACTCACGGCAACTGCTGAAATTTGTTTATAATGAATGCCGTTTTCACGAAGTATTTCATCTATAAAAACATGCAAATTTTCAGCATGCGTAAATCCTGTTTCAGCAATTTCTTTGAGTGCTATTGTTTCTCCGTTACCACTTAATGCAACAGAACAGTTTTTGGTGGCCGTTTCAATTTGGATGATATAATTTGTATTCATGAGGATAAAAAAGCAAAGTTAAAATAATAAAAAAAGGAGCCTTACTTCTGACTCCTTTTTATGGGTAATTTATTTTTTACTTTCTTTGGTTTCTTTGGTTTCCTCCTCTTTAACTGCTATGGCATCTCCGTTTTTAAGTTCTTTGGTAACAACCGTGTAGGGGCCAATAACGATTTGCTCACCTTTTTTAAGTCCTTTAAGCACTTCAATATTGGTGTCATCTTGTATTCCAGTCTCAATCACTCTTAACTTGGCTTGGTCACCCTCACGAACAAAAACACATTCGAATTTTTGATCTAATTTATCGTTTATATTATCTCTTTTCTCCCCTTTTCTCCCAACAGAAGTGGTATCAGATTTAACGACGACACTACTAATGGGAATTCCTAAAACATTTACTTTTCTTTTGGTGATGATATCCACGGTGGCAGTCATCCCAGGTCGGAAAGGCGAATAGTTTTCAGGTTTGTCGATCATCAAATCGTTGTATGACTGTTTAAGTATTCTCACTTTCACTTTAAAATTGGTTACTTGATCAGCCGTAACTGCTGTTGAAGACGAGTTTGAAATACTAGTAACCAATCCTTTAAATTGCTTTTTTAAGTAAGCATCTACTTCAACTCTGGCAGAGTCGCCAATGTTGACTTTAACGATGTCGTTTTCGTTTACATCAACTTCCACTTCCATATCATTGAGATTGGCCACACGCATGATTTCGGTACCTGCCATTTGTTGAGTACCTACCACTCTTTCGCCTAGCTCAGCATCCAATCTTGAAATGGTTCCATCTACAGGAGAAAAAATACTGGTTCTGGTTAAGTTCTCTCTTGCCTCATTGACTGTTGCAGAGGCACTCTGAATATTAAAATAAGCAGCATCTTTGGCTCCTTTGGCAGATTCATATGCAGCCACTACTCTATCCCACTCAGCCTTGGAAATAACTCCTTTTTCAAATAATGTTTTGTTTCTGTCAAAGTTGGCTTTGGCTTCCACCAATTGAGCTTCGGCTTGTGAAAGTCCCGCTCTAGTATTGGAAAGAGCTGCTAATGAACGATTGTACCCTGAAGTATACAGTTCTGGATTTACACGAACCAACAACTGTCCTTTTTTAACTACATCGCCTTCTTTGATGGGAAGTTCTATAATTTCACCCGAAACTTCAGAAGATATTTTAATTTCCGTCTCAGGCTGAATTTTTCCGGTGGCAGAAACGGTTTCAATAATGGTCATTTCGGCAACATCAGCTATTTCAACTTCTTTCCCTTTTTTCTTATTTCCTAAAACTCCTGACTTTGACAATCCAATTAAAATCAGAATCAAAACAACAACAATTCCAATCAGGGTGTATAATTTCTTCTTTGACATAATTTATGGTTTTTCTGTAATGGGTAATCCGAAATAAAACTCAAGCACTTTAATTCTAAAAATCAAATCATATTTGGCTCTGACAGTTTCTGTTAGAGCATTTTCAAACAACATGGAAGATTGATTAAAATCTAGAGAGTTCAACAAACCGACATTAAATCGCTCTCTAGAAAAATCAAAAGCTAATTTTCTAGCTTCTTCCGTAGCAGCAGCTGCTTCAAATCCTTTTTTGGCCGCAATTAAATCATTGTAGGCTTGGTAAATGGTTTGTTCTAAGTCTAAATCTGCTTGTTGTAATAAATATTCGTTTCTCTCGATATTAATTTTAGCTCTTTGTACACGTCCGCGTGTGGCAAAACCATTTAAAACTGGAACCGACAATTGAAATCCGAGTGTGGTACCATCAAACAAATAAATCTGTTGGTTAAACGGAAACGGAATACTCTGTGCCCAACGGGTATTATAACCTGCAAATGCAGAAAGATTTGGGTAATATCCAGAACGTGCTACTTCTAAATCTTTTTTCGCAAGATCAAGTGCACCTTGGGCTACTTTGATATCATTCACAGTCTCTTTGGCTTTTTTAGCAATATTTTCAGGCGTTTCATTGTAGATGGCTGTCAAGGGCACATCAAAACCTTCATCAGCAATATCAAATTGGTAATAATCTTTTAACAACATGATTTGTGCCAAGGCCAATTTCGACAAAAATAACTGATTTTCGGCAGCAATGATTTGTTGTTTTTGAGAAGCATCGTTGGCCAACAATTCATACAAATCCCCAGCTGGCAATGAGCCTGCATCAATTAAATCTTTGGTTTGATTAATACTGGCTTGGGTTATTTTATTTTGTGCATTTAAAATTTTCACTTGTTCTTTTGCAAGTAAAATTTGAAGATAATTATTGGCAACATTCAAAATAATATCATCTTTCATTTTGTCCAAACGAAAGGTGGCTGCCATTTTACTTAATTTACTTCTTTGAAGGTTTTTCCAATTCGCCAAACCGTTAAAAAGAGCTACGCCAGAATTAATATTTCCTGAGGCAGATCTAAAAGTTTCGTTTTCAAACTGGTTCGTAGCAGGGTTAATGTTCGCACCTGTGTTAATCGCATAATTTGCTGTTGCTTGTAATCCGGGTAAAAAATTACCAATAGCTTCAAGCTTTTCAATATCTGTAGTTTTGAGGTCTAATTCAGACTGCTTAATGGTGATGTTGTTTTCCAAAACATAGGCAACACACTCTGAAAGGGTCCATTTTTTGTTTGACTGAGCTAGTAAAGCACCGTTGACAATGAATATGAAAATTAATACGCTAGTTCTTTTAAAATACATTTTTAAAAAATTTCAACTTGGATGACCCAAACTTGGTTTCCTAGCATAGGTCGTTACTTTGTTTTTTGTGTTACATATAGATTCAAAATAAATGAGATTCTTTTACATTTACATCAAAATTAAATACATGAAGAAATTCATTTTGGCACTATGTTTAGGGCTTTTACTCTCCTGTGCACCCTCACAAAAACTTGAAACCATGAAACCAGAACCCAATGCTGCAGAGTATATAAACTATATGGCTGAGACTTCATTTATACATCTTCCCATCACACTCACCTTAAAAGAAATTGAAAAACAACTTAACAAACAACTCACAGGACTCATCTACCATGATTCCATTTTAAATGATGATGATGTAAAAATGAAAGTGTGGAAAAAAGCTCCCATTCAAATGAGTTATGAGAATGGCAAACTGCTCACGGTACTTCCGCTTAAAGTGGATGCCACTTATCAATATGGTTTTGACCGAATGGGGATTAAGCTTAAAGATTCTCGTGATTTCAAACTCAATGGAACCGTGAGCTTACTTAGTGAAATTGGATTGACCAATTGGCAAATAAAGACCAAAACCATCATCAAAAACCTCAATTGGGATGAAAGTCCAACCATGAACATTGCAGGAAAAAACATGCCTATCACCTACTTGATAAATCCTGCCATTAGACTTTTTAAAGGGAAAATAGAAAAAAACATCGATGAAGCCATATTGGAAACCATGGATTTCAAACCCCAAGTTATGGATGCACTTGACAAAATATCTGAACCTTTTTTAATGAGCGAGACTTATGAAAGCTGGTTACGTATCGTACCCGTTGAATTATATACCACCGAAGCTCAGATTAATTCTAAAGAAGTTAAAGTCGAAATGGGGTTAAAGTGCTTGATGGAAACCCATGTGGGCAACCAACCTCCAAAAAAGTTTGATTCAAAAAAGATTGTATTGAAACCTGTTGCAAAAATGCCCGATAGAATTAGTGCCAACATTGTGGCCGTTTCCACTTATAAAGAAGCATCAAGAATTATGACGAAAAATTTTCAAGATGAAGAATTTGGAGAAGGAAAGAAAAAAGTCAAAGTAAACAAAGTGGATCTTTGGCACAAAGATGGTAAAATGATTATTGCTCTTCAACTTTCAGGCTATATAGGTGGCAGTATTTACCTTTCTGGATTTCCACAATATAATCAAGAAACCCAAGAGATTTATTTTGATAAATTAGAGTATGTGTTAGACACTAAAAGTGTATTGATGAGAACAGCAAACTGGATGGCACAGGGCTATGTTTTAAAAAAACTCAGAGAAATGTGTCGCTATTCTATACAACCTAATATGGAGGAAGGCAAATCACAGATTTTGTCCTATATGAATAATTACAGTCCCATGAAGGGTGTTTTTGTCAATGGAACTATTGAAAATTTTGAATTTGAAAAAATACAACTTACAGACCAAGCGGTTTTAGCCTATTTAAAAGGGACTGGGTCAGTGAGCATCTTAGTTGACGGCATGGAATAACCACTATGAAGCTGCTTTTTTCTCTTTGGGAAACTTCATTTTATAAACCACATAAAAAACAATTCCTACCAATAAATAGGGGAAAATCATTAAGTATACAATTCCATTGTTGATGGCTTCAGCTTGTTGAGAACCTTCTTCACTTTCCAACACTGCACGGCACATAGCACATTGTGCTGAAGCTGAAAACTGAATCAGCAACAAAATAAACACATAATATAGCTGTTGGGGTTTAAGCATAGTAAGGAGCAATCATAATATACACAACAACACCAGTTACCGCCACATAAAGCCAAATTGGGAAAGTGATTTTTGCAAGTTTTTTATGTTTATCAAATCGTTCTGCTAAGGCTTTTACATAGGTAAATAAAACTAATGGAATCACGATAATAGACAATAAAATGTGGCTAATGAGAATGAAGAAATAAAGGGTTCTGATGGTTCCTTCACCTCCAAAAGGAGTACTATCTGAAGTCATGTGATAAGCCACATACATCACCAAAAATACCACAGAACACGCAATAGCTAATTGCATCAATCTTTCATGTAATTTTCTATTCCCTTTTTTAATGGCCACTACAGCAGTAATTAATAAAAGAGCAGTAATGCCGTTAATAGAGGCATAAATAGGTGGCAGAAAAGTTAAGGGTTCTACATTAATCCCGTAATCTTTTAATTTTACGCCAAATAATATGGCAACAACAACGGGAATGGTAATGGAAAGTATGATGATCAAACCATTGAATTTTTTTTCAATCGCGTTTTGCATAATTAATTTTCTTGAAGTAGTACTCTAATATCTTGTTTTAATGCTTCGATGCCTGAATCTTCAATGCCGTCATAATAAACGATAGGATTTCCAAAATCATCTTTTCGACTTCTGATG
>JBKBOP010000051.1:0-13242 GCA_046293575.1 Flavobacterium sp.
TCACCAATAAAATACTTGAATTCATCTGGAGAAATTTCGCCAAGCCCTTTGAAACGGGTAATTTCTGGTTTTGGTTTTAATTTTTCAATGGCTGCCACTCGTTCTTCATCGCTGTAACAATATATGGTTTCTTTTTTATTTCGAACCCTGAATAAAGGCGTTTGCAAAATATATAAGTGGCCTTCCTTAATCAACTCTGGAAAAAATTGAAGGAAAAAAGTAATCAACAACAAGCGAATGTGCATACCATCCACATCGGCATCGGTTGCAATCACTATATTATTATAACGCAAATTATCATAATCTTCCTCAATATTTAAAGCAGCCTGAAGAAGGTTAAACTCCTCGTTCTCATAAACGATTTTCTTAGACATTCCATAAGAGTTCAATGGTTTTCCTCTCAAACTAAATACAGCTTGGGTATTAACATCTCTACTTTTGGTAATTGAACCTGAGGCAGAGTCACCCTCTGTTATGAACAAAGTACTCTCTAAACATCTAAGATTTTTGGTATCTGTTAAATGAACCCTGCAATCGCGAAGTTTTTTATTGTGTAAACTTGCTTTTTTGGCTCTGTCTTTTGCTAATTTTCGGATACCTGATAATTCTTTTCTTTCTCGTTCTGCTTGAAGGATTTTTTTCAACAAGGCATCAGCAACCTCAGGGTTTTTGTGGAGAAAATTGTCAAGTTTGGTAGAGATAAAATCATTGATAAATGTTCTTACGGTGGGGCCTTTGGGACCCATATCTGTTGAACCTAACTTGGTTTTGGTTTGCGATTCGAAAACAGGTTCTTCTACTTTTATGGAGATAGCAGCAACAATTGATTTTCTAATGTCTGACGCTTCAAAACTTTTGTTGTAAAAATCTCTGATTGTTTTTACCGCAGCTTCTCGAAATGAATTTAAATGCGTCCCTCCTTGGGTTGTGTTTTGTCCATTTACAAACGAATGATATTCTTCTGAATACTGTGTTTTGCTATGAGTAATAGCTATTTCAATATCCTCCCCTGAAAGGTGAATGATGGGATAGACCATATCATCTTCAGAAATGTTTTCATCCAAAAGATCTTTGAGTCCATTATCTGAATGGTATTTTTCACCATTGAAATAAATGGTCAATCCCGTATTGAGGTAGCAATAATTTTTAAGCATTTTGATTACATATTCATTTCTGAATTTGTAATTCTTGAAGATGGTTTCATCTGCTGTAAAGGCAACTTTGGTTCCACGTCTTTTGGTGGTTTCCTGAACCTCTTCTTCGATAGTTAAGTCACCCGCAGAAAACTCCGCAGCTTTGATTTGATTCTCTCTAACGGATTCAACTCTGAAATAATTTGATAAGGCATTCACCGCTTTCGTACCAACACCATTTAAACCCACAGATTTTTTAAAGGCTTTGGAATCATATTTTCCTCCCGTATTCATTTTAGAAACCACGTCGATTACCTTACCTAACGGTATACCTCTTCCAAAATCTCTTACAGTGACCAATTTATCTTTTATGGTGACTTCTATGGTTTTCCCAGCACCCATGACAAATTCATCGATACAGTTATCAATGACCTCTTTAAGAAGTATGTAGATACCATCATCAGGTGAAGAACCATCTCCTAACTTACCAATATACATACCCGGACGCATCCTGATATGTTCCTTCCAATCAAGTGAGCGAATATTGTCTTCGGTATAGTTTTGGAGCTGTTCAGCCATAGTTTAGTCTTTTGGCTAATATACTATATAAGGAACTAAATTAAAAGATGACTTTGGAAAAGTTATGAATAATTAATTGTTGATTGTGTGGTGCATCTAAACAAAAAAACCGCCTCGAAAGGCGGTTTTAAAATACACTGAAAATGAATTATTCAGCTACAATTTCATAAGGTAAGTCAACCACTACATCTCTGTGTAATCGAACAGTAGCATTGTATTTACCAACTCTCTTGATTGTTCCAGAAGTAATGAACTTACGTTCGATTGAATATCCAGCTTTTTCTAAAGATTCAGCTATATCGATATTGGTTACAGAACCAAAAAGTTTTTCGCCACCTGCTTTTGAAGTGATTTTGATATCTAATCCTTTAATAGCATCTGCTACTTTTTTAGCATCATCAACAACTTTTTGTTCCTTATGTGCTTTTTGCTTTAGGTTTTCAGCCAATACTTTTTTCGCAGAAGGGGTAGCTAAAACAGCTGCTCCTTGAGGAATTAAGTAGTTTCTACCGAAACCTGGCTTTACATTCACCACATCGTCTTTGAAACCTAAATTATCTACGTCTTTCTTAAGTATAATTTCCATAATCTTGCCTCCTTAATTATTTTAGTAAATCAGCCACATATGGCATTAAAGCTATGTGACGTGCTCTTTTAACAGCTACAGATACTTTTCTTTGGTATTTCAAAGAGGTACCAGTTAAACGACGAGGTAAAATTTTACCTTGTTCGTTGACAAACTTCAATAAAAAGTCAGCGTCTTTGTAATCAACATACTTAATACCAGATCTTTTAAAACGACAATATTTCTTCGCTTTGTTGGTATCAATGTTTAAAGGAGTTAGATATCTGATATCTCCCTCTTTTTTTCCTTTTGCAGATTGTTCTAATGTTGACATAATAATTAGGCTTTAACTTTCATTTTTTCTCTTCTCTTACTAGCCCAAGCAACACCGTGTTGGTCTAATTTTACAGTCAGAAAACGCATGATACGCTCATCACGTTTAAACTCAGTTTCAAAGCCTGAGATAATCTCTCCGGGGGCTTTAAATTCGAATAAGTGGTAAAACCCACTTTTCTTGTGTTGGATTTCATAGGCTAGCTTTTTCAAGCCCCAATCCTCTTTAGATACCATCTCTGATCCTTTGGAAGTAAGATAATCTTCAAATTTGCTTACTGTTTCCTTTACCTGTTGCTCAGATAAAACGGGATTCAAGATGAAAACAGCTTCATAGTGATTCATAAGGTTACACTTTAAAATTAATAAATTGGGTGCAAAAGTATAAATTCTTTTTTCAAAGAGCACTATGAAACCACAAAAATCGGCAAAAGGCAAAAAAAACGCATGAAATGTTTGTTTTTATCGATGAAATGCAATACGTTTGCTAGACCAAATCTATAATTACGTGAGTTATGAAACTAAACTGTGTTGTCATCGATGATAGTTCTATCCAAAGAATGATCATTTCCAAACTGGTCCACAATCACCAAAACTTAAATCTTGTTGGTGATTTTTCCAATGCTATTGAAGCCAAGAGCTGTATGTCTGTACACTCTATCGACCTTATTTTTCTAGACATCGAAATGCCTATTATTAGTGGGTTTGATTTTCTTGATGCTCTAAAAAACAAACCACAAATCATTTTTATCACTTCAAAAGCTGATTATGCCGTTAAAGCTTTTGATTATGATGCTACTGATTATCTTCAAAAACCGATTTCTTTAGACCGTTTTGATGCTGCTGTAAAAAGAGCGTTAGATTTACATAGACTTCGAAATGATATTCATGAAGATGAAGGTGATTACATCTTTATTAAAAGTAATTTGAAAAAATTAAAAGTTTTTACTTCAAAGATCAAATGGATTGAAGCCTACGGAGACTATGTAAAAGTGGTTACCGACGAAGACAGCAATCTCGTATTGGCTACTATGAAATCTTTTGAAAGTGATTTGTCTAAAGATAAATTTTTACGTGTTCACAAATCTTTTATTGTGAATATTGATAAAATTGAAAGATTCAATAGCAAATTTGCTGAAATTGGAGTAACAAAGATTCCTTTAAGTCGAAATAAAAAAGACGATTTGAAAAGAGCACTTTCTATTGCTTAGTAGAAATCTACATTAACATTAATCCTCACAGCTCTATATTGAGGAACTGCTTCAAAACTATCCAATACCCTTTGGATAGTTTTTTTTGTTTTTAACAACGGCTCATCTACAGGAATTTTTATTAAAATAGTTCGAATATATTCATTTCTAATTTTTGAAATGGCTGGTTCCTCTGGACCCAAAATCGGAATTTTAAAGTTCTGTTGTAATACTTGATACAACCATAAGGCACTTTCCTTCGTTAATTCGAAATTTTTATGCTTGATGGTTAGTTTAATAATTCTAAAAAAAGGTGGATATTGAAATTGTTTTCTTTCATGAATTTGACTTTGGAACATCGATTGATAGTCTGATGACACTACTTGTTGAATGATTGCATGTGAGGGATTGTACGTCTGAATAACCACTTTACCTTTTTTATCAGCTCTTCCGGACCTTCCTCCAACCTGAACCATCATTTGATAACTTCTTTCCAACGCTCTAAAATCAGGAAAGAATAGCATGTTGTCGGCATTTAAAACAGCGACCAGACTAACATTGGCAAAATCTAAACCTTTGGCTAACATTTGGGTTCCCACCAAAATATCAATTTCTTGGTTTTGAAATCGATTAATGAGAGCTTCGTATCCAAATTTTCCTCGCGTAGTATCTTGATCCATTCGACCCACTTTATTTCTGGGGAATAATTCGGCTAGTTCCAATTCAATTTGCTCGGTACCGAAACCTTTAGTTGTTATATCTACACTTTGGCAAGAATGACAATGACTTGGTTTAGGGGTGGAATGTCCGCAGTAATGACACCTCAATTGATTTTTATACTTGTGATACGTCAAACTAACATCACAATTGGGACATTGTGGAATATGTCCACATGTGAGACACTCTAGTAAGGGTGCATAGCCTCTTCTGTTCTGAAATAAAATGACTTGTTCGTCTAATGATAATGCCTCATTGATATGTTCAATCAATGTATCGCTCAAATGTCCTGTCATTTTTTTTCTTTTGTACTTGTCTTTTAAATCTACCAATGAAATTTCAGGTAAGGGAGCATCTCCAAAACGCTCGGTTAATTCAACCAAACCAAATCTTTGAATCTTGCAATTATAATATGTTTCCAATGATGGTGTAGCAGAACCTAATAGCACTTTAGATTGAAACATGGTTCCCAAAACTAGAGCAGTGTCTCTAGCATGGTACCTAGGTGCTGGATCAGTTTGTTTGAAATTTATTTCATGTTCTTCATCCACAATTATCAACCCCAAATCTTGAAAAGGTAAAAAAACTGCAGAACGAGCCCCCACGATTAGTTTTGCTTTTGGAGATTGTTCTAACACCTGTTGCCAAACCTCCACCCTTTCATTACGGTTGTATTTAGAATGATAAACAGCAATACTATTTCCAAAAAAAGTACGCAATCTACTGACTAATTGTGTCGTTAAAGCGATTTCAGGAAGTAAATACAATACCTGTTTTCCCTCACTAATCATTTCATTTATCAGCCGAATATACATCTCAGTTTTTCCGCTTGCTGTGACCCCGTGAAGTAAACAAGTACTATATGATTTCCATTCGTTTTTAATTTTTTCAAATGCCGTATTTTGTGCTAAACTCAATATTGGAAATGAAGTAGCTCCCTGAGAATTGACATCCGTTCGGTCTTCTTTTACATTATATTCTTCAAAAATTCCCTTATCAATTAATGCTTTAACAACAGAAGTTGCAACCCCAGCTGTTTCCATTAGTTTCTTAATAGAGATTGATTTTTTTTCTGATGCTTGTAATTGAAAATAAGCTAGAATAGCTGTAGATTGTTTTTCTGCTCTTTTGAGATTTTCTAAGAGGGTTGATAAGCCTTCACTAGAATTATAAGGTTCTGAAATTTTAATGTATCGGACAAGTTTGGGTTTATACACCTCATGAATCTCCTCTTTTAGCTGAATGACTTCTTTATTTAGCAGCTTTTGAATTGTTGGAAGAATAGTTTTTTTACCAAGAATGGAACTAATCTCAAGAATAGTCAATTGTGATTGGTGTTGTAATGCCTCAAAAATCAAATATTCATCATCGGTTAATTCTTTGGTATCCCCTCCATATTCTTTATTGAATATAATTTTTGTTTCGCTTTCTAATAAAAAGGCTGACGGCATAGCTGCTTTAAATACTTCACCAAGGCTACACATATAATATTCAGAAATCCAATGCCATAGCTTTAACTGATTGATTGTAACTACTGGATACTCATCTAAAACTTCATGAATTTCTTTTGCCTCATATAATAATGGAGGTTGATTGTGAATATCTACAATCAAACCAGTAAAAATCTTTTTCTTGCCAAAAGGTACTGCCACTCTCATTCCCTTTTGAAGCCAATGAGATTGTTCTTCAGAAATAAGATACGTAAATGTTTTTTTAACTGCCAACGGCAAAACAACTTCTACAAAAAATGGCATGGATTATTTAAAGAGATTTTTGCGTTTTAATTTACTAATTGAAGCGTTTAATTCGAAACCTAATAAAAGAATCATACAATTGATCCAAATGTAAAACATCAAAATTAATAATGTTCCAATGGAACCATATAGTTCATTATATTTTGCGAATGAAAGCACATAAATTCCAAACAAATAAGATGAAAGTAGAATTAAAAGTGTTGTAAAAACAGAGCCAATGCTTATGAATGGAACCCCATAGGTTTCACGAGTACCAAACTTGAAGAGCAATGAGGTGGTAATTAAAACCATTAGGGAAACAAAGGAATATCGTGTGATTTCTATTAAAGATATATTCGAACTAAGTAAGTCATTCAATTGAATTTTCACAATAAATACCTCAGAAACAATCACCGCAGCTACGGTAACAATTAAAACCAATGACAGAATTAAAGACATGGCTATAGAAATAAAATACTGCCTAAAAAAACCCCTATTCATGGTGATATGATAAGAGGTTTCAAATCCGCCTAAAATGGCATTCATACCGTTACTCATTAAAAAAATGGATAGAATAAAACCCCAAGAAATCAAACCTTTGTAGCTATTATTTAAAATATCATCAATAATGGAGCGAATTGCCTCAAACGTATTGGGTGGCACTCCATCTTCAACAAATTTTAGAAAATCATCCTGAAAATCTTCAATTGGGATGTATGGAATTAAATTTAAAATAAACAAGGCAAAGGGAAACAAGGCCATAAAAAAACTAAAAGCAATAGCTCCAGCACGATAGGAAAAAGCACCTTTAACAATTCCAATAGTATAAAGCTCTAATAATTCATATAAAGATAACCCCTGCAACCAAGGAAGCTTAATTCTTTTGGCAAAAAGAACCAAATGCCTGATGACAGGAATTTTATCTAATTGTTCTTCTATCTCATTCATTTCATAACATTCATAGAGCTTTCAGGCTTAAATCCATATTGTAAACGGAATGTGTTAACGCCCCAGAAGAAATATAATCAACACCACAAAGGGCATATTCTCTAATGGTTTTTTCATTAATATTTCCTGAACTTTCGGTCAGAGTTCTACCGTTTATTACTTTCACGGCTTCTTTGGTCATGTCATAAGTGAAATTATCCAACAATATTCTATAAATACCCTGATGTTCCATGATTTCTTCTACTTCTTTTAAAGACCTTGCTTCCACTATTATTTTTAAATCCAATTCATGTTGAGCCAAATAATCTTTTGTTTTTTCTATGGCGTTTCCAATCCCTCCTGCAAAATCAACATGGTTATCTTTCAGCATAATCATGTCGTAGAGTGCAAATCTGTGATTTTCACCACCACCAATGGTCACAGCCCATTTCTCAGCTGCACGAAATCCTGGAGTTGTTTTTCGAGTGTCTAAAATTTTTGTATTTGTACCTTTCAACAATTCCATAAAAAATTTAGTTTTAGTTGCAATGGCACTCATTCTTTGCATCGAATTTAAAACCAATCGTTCCGCTTTTAAAATAGACTGAGAAGCACCGCTCACATAAAAAACCTCATCGCCATGTTTAACTGCAGTTCCATCGGGTAGCATTACATCAACTTTTAAGGAAGCATCAACTGCTTTAAAAATCATTTCGGCAAAGGCAACTCCAGCAATGACACCTTTATCTTTGACTAGTAGTCTTGCCTTACCCTTAGCATTTTCTGGGATACAAGCCAACGAACTGTAATCACCAGGGCCTATATCTTCTCTTAAACCATTTTGAATTATAAGTTGTAATTCTCTTTCAAATGCAGCCTTACTAATCATAAAAAATGTGTTGGGAATTATGAATCACCAAAATTAAATTTTAAAAGCTATTTCTTCCGCTTTACTTCACAAGTACTTTTACCAAGAATAGCATACAATGGGCAAAATGTAGTAAAAGATGTTACAATGAGAATAACACTGACACCCAAAACAGCCCACTTAACATTGCTATCTACGACATTTGCAAGAAACAATAATAATAAAATGATTCCGAAAATAATTCGAACAAAACGATCGGTCTTACCTACATTTTTTTTCATGGGATATATTTTAGTTACATGAGTAAATGTACAAAAAAAAGAGTCCGAAGACTCTTTAATTATCATTTTCTAAGGGACCTTCCCACTCTGAAATCCCTCCAATAAGGTTATAAGTATTAGGAAACCCGAGCTGTTCCATGATTTGACAAGCTTTGGCACTTCTACCACCAGCATGGCAATAGACGTAATAATTTTTACTTTTATCAAAATCTTCAAGACGATAAATAAACGCTTGACCGGTATATATATCATTGAGCTGAGCACCAAGGATATAACCTTTGTCCCATTCCTCTTGAGTTCTCACATCAAGAATAACAGAATAAGCCTGTTTGGCTCCTTCAATCCACTCAGATTGTGATAAATGTTCCATGAATTACATTACTTTTATGGTACAACCAATAGCTTTTGTGGTGGTCACTTTTACTTCTTTATTTTGCAACAAGGCATCTATTGCATTTTCAACATATTTTTCCTTTACCGCACTTTCATCACCGTAATTGTCATCTATCGCTCCAATATACCGAACCACGTTTCCTTTATCCGTTTTTTGAAGAATGTATACATGTGGCGTTTTGGTAGCACCATATTGCGGATAGATTTTTTGTCCATCGTCAAACAAATACGGAAACGAAAATCCTTTCTCTTTGGCTCTTACTTTCATGAGTTCAAAACTATCCTCTTTTTGTTTTTTAGGGTCATTAGGATTGATGGCAATCACTGGATATCCTTTGGACTTGTATTTTTTATCTAAAGCAATCATTCTGTCTTCATACGCTACTGCATAAGGACAATGATTGCAAGTGAAAATAACAATAAACCCTTTGGCATCTTTATAATCTTTCAAAGAAACCATTTTATCATCTACATTCTTAAGTTTAAAATCAGTGGCTACACTTCCAATGTCATACCCTTTTGAAGGAGCATCTGAAAAGGCAAAAAATACAATTGAAGCCAGGATTAAAGGTAAAATTAGCTTGAGCTTTTTCATATATATAAATTTTAGTTAATAAATTTTTTTATTTCGTTGTTTAAAGTTGCTTCATCAAAGGTGCTTTCGTAAAAATTTCTTTGATCGTTTCTATAGATAAGTGTTGCAGGAATAGCACCTGACCAAGTTGCATCCACTTTTTCAATCCATCGATTAGCATCAGGGTCGTTCAAATGTATCACTTCTGCTTTAAGTTGTTTTTCTTTGATAAACGGTAGTACTCTACTTTCTACCATTTTTGGAAAATCTAAACTAATTAAAATCATTTTGAATTTTCTATCTGAATACTTTTGATTTAACTTTTCAAAATGAGGTAATTCCTCAACACACGGAACACACCATGTTGCCCAAAAGTTGACAACATAAGTGGTATCATTTTTTTGAGTTAAAAATCTTTCAATGTTGTCATAATCATAGGACTTTAAAATAATTCCATCCGACTCATAAAGATGTAAATAACTCTTTTCAGTTACTTCAGGTACATTAATTTCTGAATTCTTTTTACAAAAAGAAAACATCAAGAATATAAAAAATGTAAAAATTAAGATTTTAAAAAACTGTCGCATCATGTAAATTTAGAAATCTCTACTACCCCTACCGAAAGGTTTAACATAACTTTAAACAAACATTTGTATATACAACTAAAACAACAACTACATTTGTAACTACAAATATATCAAGATGAAAATTGAAGAAATTATAAAATCTGAAAACTCACTTTCGATTGAGAAAAGAACCGTCTTGAATATCATGTTTACACATCACATTGTTTCGGACAAGTTTAATGAACTTTTAAAAATCTACGAACTCTCCACTGAACAGTTTAATGTGCTAAGAATCCTTAGAGGTCAAAAAGGAAAACCGGCGAATATGTCGATTATTCAAGAACGGATGATCGCCAAAACAAGCAATACAACACGATTGGTGGATAAACTTTTACTCAAAGGATTGGTGTTTCGTGAAGTATGTGAACACAATCGTAGAAAAATGGAAGTAACCATTACCGAAAAAGGTCTTGACGTTTTAAAAATACTTGACCCAGAAGTAATTAAACACGAGAAAGCATTTGCCTCTAATATGACTTCAGATGAACTTGAAAATTTAAATCAACTCTTAGAAAAATTTAGAACCATAAAATAACTATACACTATGTCAGAATTTATTAAAAACCAGCAATGGCGATATGCTACTAAAAAATTTGATGCCACAAAAAAAGTTTCAGAAAGTGATTTTGAAATTTTGCTTCAAGCTATGCAATTATCAACATCCTCATACGGATTGCAACCCTATAAAATTTTGATCATTGAAAATCCAGAATTAAGAGCCCAATTACAACCTGCTTGTTGGGGCCAAAATCAAGTTGTGGATGCTTCACATCTTGTTGTATTTGCAAATATCCTTAACTTTGGAAGCGAACATATAGATGCTTACATTGAAAATTTGGCAAAAACACGTGGTATTAACGTTGAAGATGTTAAGGGCTATGCAGATTTTATGAAAATGAAAATCAATGAACGACCTTCAGATTTTATCAATGAATGGACCGCCAAACAAACCTACCTTGCTCTAGGGAATTTGTTGAATGCTGCTGCTGAACTGAAAATTGATGTGACTCCAATGGAAGGATTTGAGCCGGAAAAAGTAAATGAAATTCTTGGACTCAACCATAAGGGATTAAATGCTACCTTAGTTGCCACCATTGGCTACAGACATGAAGAAGATGCAACGCAGCATTATGCGAAAGTGAGAAAACCAATTGATGAACTTTTTGAAACTATTAAATAACCAATTATAAACGAAATGAAATTTATAAAATTATCTTTAATTGTTGTGCTTTCTCTATTTCTTAACCAAGAAACTGCGGCTCAGGCAAAAAAAATAAATCTTGAGACCAGCAATATTGTTTGGGTAGGAAAAAAAATAACTGGATCACACTTTGGGAACATCAGTTTTATTGCTGGGTCATTGCAATTTGAAGGTGATAAATTAAAAAGTGGTCATTTTCAAGTTGATATGACCTCTATCACTGTATCTGATTTAAAACCTGGAAGTGGAAAAGAAAAATTAGAGGGCCATTTAAAAGCTGATGATTTTTTTGGTACCGATAAACACCCTGTGTCTAACTTGGTATTCAAGACCATTAAAGATAATGGAGATGGAAATTATTTGATAACCGCTGACTTAACCATTAAAAACATCACCAAACCAGTTACTTTTGATTTGGCGGTGAGTAATGGTAGAGCAAGAACAAGTTTTATGGTAGATAGAACTAAGTATGGCATTGAATATAAATCTAGCTCTATTTTTAGTAGTTTGGGTGATGCGGCCATTCATGATAATTTTGAATTGACGGTAACCTTATTTTACTAATGCAACAAACGTTATTTTTCAGCCTAACATTTGTTTTTTAAATTTACATTCTTACATTTGTTT
Source organism: Flavobacterium sp. (assembly GCA_046293575.1). Lineage (GTDB taxonomy): Bacteria > Bacteroidota > Bacteroidia > Flavobacteriales > Flavobacteriaceae > Flavobacterium. The sequence goes on from JBKBOP010000051.1 coordinate 11,748, forward strand.
CACAATTAAGCAATAATGATTTCAAATAATACAAATTGGTGGTGGTTCAACTTACGTCAGATGTCGTGAGAAAGCCTCCTTGTATGTAAATATATCCGAAGGGCTTGTCAACACGACAAGCCCTTTTTCATTTAAAAAAAGTATATAATGTATAAAATTTCAACTTGCTATGAAACCGTTTTGTCTGATACACTTACTCCGGTGAGTATTTATCTAAAGCTTCGCGATCGCTTTCCAAAAAGTATTCTATTAGAAAGTTCTGATTATCACGCCGGCGATAAAAGTTTTTCTTATATCTGCTCAAATCCCATAGCCACCATAGAAGTAAAAAATGAGATTGTTTCCACAAAATTTCCAGATGGAAGCGAATGTACTTCATCGATACATGATGTACCACTAACAGAACAACTTGAAACCTTTTGGAAATCATTTAAAACGGAAACTTTACCGCTCTCATTCGCTTATAATGGACTTTTTGGATACATGGGATATACTTGTGTCCCCTATTTTGAAAATATTGAATTTAAACCAAATGAAGAAACCATTCCTGATTTATATTACGCTCTCTATCGAAATGTGATAGCGATTGATCATTTTAAAAACCAGGCTTGGATATTTTGTCACGATTATGATGGCCGAAATAATCTTGAAGAAATTATTCAACTCATTAGTGTTAAAAACTTTCCCTCTTATCCATTCAAAGCTTTAGGTACTCCTGTTTCAAATTGTACCGATGCTTCCTTTTCTGAAATGGTTCGCAAAGCAAAAATCCACTGCCAAAGAGGTGATGTGTTTCAATTGGTACTCTCACGAAAATTTAAACAACAATTTCAAGGAGATGAGTTTAATGTTTATCGGGCATTGAGAAACATCAACCCTTCCCCCTATTTATTTTATTTTGATTATGGTGATTTTAAAATCTTTGGTTCATCACCTGAAGCTCATTTAGTAATAAAAAACCAAACGGCAGAGATTCACCCCATTGCTGGCACTTTTAGAAGAACCGGTGATGATACAGCAGATGCATCGTTAGCTAAAGCTTTGACAGAAGACCCCAAAGAAAATAGCGAACACGTCATGTTGGTTGACTTGGCTCGAAATGACCTTAGTAGAAATTGTAACGAAGTGAAAGTTACTGCATTTAAAGAGATTCAATATTTTTCCCATGTCATTCACTTGGTTTCAAAAGTTACTGGAACAATCAAGCATACTCATTTATTTAAAATTGTTGCCGATACCTTTCCAGCTGGCACACTTACAGGAGCACCAAAGCATAAAGCCATGCAACTTATTCAAGAATATGAACCCGAAAATAGAACCCTCTACGGAGGAGCCATTGGAATCATTGATTTCCAAGGAAATTTTAACCATGCCATTATCATAAGAACATTTGTGAGCAAAAACCATCCACTTGAATACCAAGCTGGAGCTGGAATTGTTGCAGATTCATCCGAAGAATCAGAAACCAAAGAAGTATACCATAAACTTAACGCAT
>JBKBOP010000052.1:0-13164 GCA_046293575.1 Flavobacterium sp.
CCCCGCTGCCGCACGATTGCATCGTGTGGCCACTTATAATCATCTAACCAAAATACCTAAAAACCACTACATCATTTAAAACACCTTTTCCTTCTGCATAATCAATAGCACTGCTATATACATAATCCTCAGCTTTAAATACATATCCAGCTTCTACAGGATTCTGATGAATGTAATCAATCTTTTGTTGAATAACTTTATTACTCCACAACTCAATAGGTCTATTGTCATGTCTCCAAAACTGATAGTTTTCTACATTAGAACTTTTTAAAGCCTCTTTTCTGAAAAAATCCAATAAAAACTCTTTTCTGCTTTCAAGGGGATTTTCTTGAATTGACTTAACAATTGATTTACTAGTAAATCTTTTAAAATCTCCTAATAGTTGTTCTGGGGGTCTTGACTCATTATTACTGCCAAAAATAAGATGCACATGACTTGTCATAATGCACCAAGCATGAATTTCCATACCTTTTTGTTGTTGACAATACCGTAAACTTTCTAACAACAATTCCTTATATTCATTTCTGATAAACACATCTAACCATCCCACCACTGCAAAAGACACAAAATATAATCCATTTGGATTGTAGAATTTATAACTTCTACTCATATTCAAGCATTTAAACAAATTTAAAGAATTATTTGATACAAAACCTGAACTAATGGTTGTCAAATTTCTTCAAAATGCTCTTCAAATATTAACTAAGTTTGATGACCACACGATGCAATCGTGCGGGAGCGGGGGGGATGCAATCGTGCGGGAGCGGGGGTCATAAGCTGGTTTTAAATTATGATTAAATATTGATATACAAAGGGTTAACTTGTAGGTTTTGGTTCATCACTAATTATGATACATTACCTGGTTAAGTTGCGGGTTATGGTGCATCACTAAATATGATACATTACCCAATTTAATTGCAATTTAAATCTGGATGTAATTTTTTAATATAATTTGATTTAATTTTTTTAAAATTTGTTATATCATTTTTACAAATATAATATGAAACTCCAATTATGCTATCATCCATAATATCGTCCAAAAAATAAATCGTTTCATTTTTATTGTCAACTAACAAACTATATTTTAGATATGTTTGAATTGTATTTTCATCTATGTCTTTTTTATTATCGTACCAGATAAACAACTTGTTGTTTATTTCCAAAAAATTACTTGGAAATTTATTATCATTAGGTTTCTTGTTTGGATTATATAAATGTTTATTTTCAGAGCCAGATATAATTATGCAGTAATAATCTGTGTAAACCTCATATCCAACATAAAATGTATTGTGTTTTTTTAATAATGATTTATGGTTATTTGTAAAATTTTGGATTGAATTTATGATAGCCTCATTCAGATTTCCTTTTTTATTTGGAATATCTATTGTTTTACACTTATAACTTGTTATGATAAATAAAAACACGAAAGTTAGCTTTAAAAATTTAATAAGGGATGGGTTCATAACCTAATTTATTAGTAGAATTAATTAATATGTTAAAAATTGAACTTTTATATTTATCTATCCAAGAATCTTTGGTTTCTTTATCTCTTGTAGAAGGTTCTCTTGTACCTCCTGGATGAACATGAAAGTGCCCTATTAGAGATGTAGGGTTTCCATTAACATTGTAAAATTTACTTAAAAGATTTATTCCTAATCCGCCTTTAATTGAATCAAAAAAGTTCCCTTCATATTTTCCTATTGTCATATGAGTAATTTCTCCAGTATTATTTTCTGAAGCATAGGTGCCTCCAACTTCAACACCTAAATAATTAGATAATTTAACGGCAAATGATTCAATACCTGCTCGTGTTGGGTTTCCTTTTCCACCAATTTCATATGCCTCTCCTTTTTCTTTAAAATTTTGTCCATCTTTCAGTATTCCTTTTTCAACATCTTTAAATGCAACTTTATCTTTACCTCTTTCAGATTTACCTACAAGAAAGCCTAAAAACCCCTCTCCTTTTTTCTTTACTTCTCCTTTACTATTAGTCTGTAAAACTCTATCAGGTTCATCGTTTTTTTTCCCTATTTGCTTAACTTCTCCAGTTTTTTTATCTAAAGTAAAATCTGTTAAACCGTCAGGATCAAATCTAAATAACGGACTGTTTTGAACATAATTGTAAGGATTAACTTCGTAACGCCTATCAGCAAGAGGGTCTATATTCACCCACCTCCCAATACTTGGTTCATAATTTCTAAAACCAAAGTCGTAAAAGTTAAGCCCCAGCTCGTCTTGCCATTCTTTTCCATTATACTTATACTGATACCCACTATTCGGCACTTGCTGCAACTTCTTAAAGTCAATCTCTTCACCGCCTTCCAGTTTGATATCCCAAGTCATTTTTCTTCGCACGATATTATAGTTTTCATACTTAAAACCTTCACGATTGATTTGGACTCAATTCAAACTTTTCAATGAAATTCCCCAAACAGTTTCGTAGCCTCATTATAAGCACTTTCAAAACTCATTGGACTCACCCCTGTGTGAGCTTTTTGAGCCGTAAAATAGGAAACTAACTTTTCCGTGGGCATATTTCCGGTGAGATCGTCTTTTGCCATCGGACACCCTCCAAAACCCTGAATGGCTCCATCAAAACGATGACATCCCGACTGATAGGCGGCTTCTACTTTTTCAAACCACTTGTCTGGCGTGGTGTGCAGATGAGCTCCAAACTCAATTGCTGGATATCGAGGAATCAACTCTGAAAATAAATAACGAATAACTTCGGGGGTAGAACTTCCAATGGTATCTGATAATGAAAGTATTTTGACACCCTTATCGGCCAATTTTTGGGTCCACTCTCCTACTATATCCACATTCCACGGGTCACCATAAGGATTTCCAAAACCCATGGAAAGATAAGCCACCACCTCTTTTTGATGACAATGTGCAATCTCTAAAATTTCCTGCAAAGTCACCATAGATTCTGAAATGGTTTTGTGGGTGTTTCGCATTTGAAAATTCTCCGAAATAGAAAACGGAAAACCTAAGTATTGAATCTCTGGGAAAGCAGCAGCCATCTCGGCTCCACGGGTGTTGGCAATAATGGCGAGTAATTTGGTTTGCGTTTTGGAAAGATCCAACCCTGCCAATACTTCTGCGGTGTCCTGCATCTGCGGAATGGCCTTTGGAGAAACAAAACTACCAAAATCAAGCGTATCAAAACCTACCCTAAGCAACGACTGAAGGTACACTGTCTTTCGCTTGGTGGGAATCCAAGGTTTAATGCCTTGCATGGCATCCCTAGGACATTCGATAATTTTTACATTGGACATAGGTGCTCAAAGATAACAAAGAATTTTGGGCTACGAAATCGTTTTTTTTGGGTTGCGGGTTGCGGGTTACGAGTTACGGGTTGCGAGTTGCGGGTTGCGGGTTTGTCCTCTGTCCTCTCATGATTTCGGGATTCCATCTAAATTTCTAAATTCTAAATTTAAGTGAGTATCATCACAGCAATACCTATAAAAACAACAATTTGCAACCACTTCAGATAAAAAGCAAAACGGTCATTGGTTCTTAATAGCACTGTAAGACGGTCGGCGATCCAACTCACCAACACAAAAATAATGAATGCTTGTACAATAAAAACAAAACCTAAAAGGTAGATTTGTTGCAGCACTCCCCCTCGACTCTCCTCTATAAATCCAGGGAAAAAAGCAAGAAAAAACAGGGTTACTTTTGGATTTAAAACATTCATCAAAAATCCTTGTCTGACCAGTGACCACCATCCCTTGAGTGGCTGTCGGGTTCCAGAAATAGCAACCGTTGCCTTGGATTTAAATACCTGATAAGCCAGCCAAAGCAAATAGGCCGCTCCACAGATTTTAATTGCCAGAAAAAGGAATTCTGATTGCCGTATGAAAGTGGAGATTCCGAGAGCAATCAATGAGGTGTGTACAATGATACCCGATACCAAACCTAGGGCGACGGCTATTCCGAATTTTCTACCGTTAGAAATACTCTGAGCGAGCACATATAGTATATCCGGTCCGGGAGAAATGGTGAGTGCCATGGAAGCTAAAAGAAAGGCAAGCATGCAGGGTTATTTTTTTTTCAATAAAGCAAGATTGATGTCCTTTATCAACTTCGGACCTTCGTATACGAAACCTGTATAGAGTTGCACCAAACTCGCTCCCGCTTCTAATTTCTCTATGGCATCTTGAGCCGTATGGATGCCTCCCACTCCAATGATTGGAAATGCTTTTTGACTTTTTTCACTCAAAAAACGAATGACTTCGGTGGAACGGTGCGTTAGAGGCTTTCCACTTAAACCTCCGGCTTCACCTTTGTTTTGAGAATGCAGCCCCTCTCGTGATAAAGTTGTGTTGGTGGCAATGACTCCTGCAATTTTTGTCTCTTTTATAATTTCTATAATATCCAAGAGTTGTTCGTTGGTTAAGTCAGGTGCAATTTTGAGTAAAATTGGTTTGGCTCCTAAGCTTTGGGAAGCTTTTGAACCGTTTTGATTTTGCAAAGTTTGTAGCAGTTTCGTGAGAGGTTCTTTGTCCTGTAATGCTCTTAGATTTGGCGTATTAGGAGAACTTACATTTACCACAAAATAATCTACATAGGGAAATAATGCCTCAAAACACAATTCATAATCCTTCACTGCTTCATCATTAGTAGTGTTTTTATTTTTCCCAATATTTCCCCCAATGAGGACTCCTTTATTTTGTTTTAACCTTTGTACAGCTTCGGCCACTCCACCGTTATTAAAACCCATTCTGTTAATAATGGCCTGATCTGCTTTCAATCGAAACAAACGTTTTTTGGGATTTCCCTCCTGAGGTTGGGGTGTGAGTGTCCCGATTTCTATAAATCCAAACCCAAAATGAGACAATTCTTTAAATAGCTTGGCATCTTTGTCAAAGCCTGCTGCAAGTCCCACAGGATTTTTAAAGTTCAACCCAAAAAAATTCCGTTCCAAAGAAGGGTGTTCCACTGCGTATAACTTTTGAATCAACCACCCCACTCCGGGTATTTTGTGCAAAAAACGAATGAGCGAAAAAGTAAAGTAATGTACTTTTTCAGGGTCAAACTGAAAAAGCAGGGGACGAATAAGTCGTTTGTACATAGTAAAGTGGTTGTTTGTTGCAAAAATATGAAAATCTGAGGCCTTATCTAATTTAATGATACAGGAGTTTTATTTCCTTGATACTAAAACTTCTTAAGGTATCAGACTCATCCATAAGCCACAATTTCCCTAGGTCATCTACTTTTTGAATGATTCCCATGAATCGTTCGCCTTCATGAGTTTCAAAAGGCATCGGCGTATTGATTTTGAATAAATGTTGATGGTACTCGTTATCAATGTTTTTATGTTGTTCAGACATCAATAAAGCAGACTTTTGCTTTATTCTAGTGACAATGTCGTTCAATAATAGATTCACATCAAAATGTTCTCCGGTCAAATTATGTAAAGAACTAGCTTGGGGTAAGCCTTTAAAATCGCTTTGATTGACATTGATACCGATACCTACCACAGAAAATATTTCGCCATTGGATTTAAAAATATTTTCAATGAGCACTCCACCAATCTTTTTATTGCCTGCCATAATGTCATTTGGCCATTTAATTGATAATGTATTCAAGGGATGGGGTTCCAATGCATTAATAATACCAACAGCCACTGCTTTGTTTAACAGAAACATTTGATCTATCTGTGTGATGAGATCTTTAAGAAGTAGCGTCATCGTTAGGTTCTTACCTTTTTCTGAATTCCAAGTGGCTCCCATTTGACCTTTCCCATTGGTTTGTTCATTAGCTGAAATAACCGTAAAATTATCAACGTGTTGCTGGGATAACAACACTTTTAAAAAGTCGTTAGTAGAACTTATGGCATCGAGTTTGATGTGCTTCATTAGAATGGATAAAAATAATCTTGTAATCTTCTGTTAAGGTTCAAAATTAAAAACAAAAAATGGTAACTTTGCGAAAATTTGAAAAGAATAAATGACCAAAGGAAAAGTAAGTAAAGATGAGCTTTTAGCAAACATCATCAAAGGAATCGAAGAAGTAAAAGGGAACGATATAGACATTCTGGACCTCAGAAATATTGATAATACCGTCTGTGATTATTTCGTTATTTGCAATGGAACCTCTAATACTCAGGTAAATGCCATTGTTAATTCAGTACAAAAAGTGGTCTCCAAAGAACTCAAAGACAAACCATGGCATGTTGAGGGAGAAGACAATGCCGAGTGGGTATTGATGGATTATGTTGATATCGTGGTGCATGTATTTCAAAAACACATCAGAGAATATTACAACATTGAAGGCTTATGGGGTGACGCTAAAATCACTTCATTACACAATAATCATTAAAATTGCTATTTAAAAAAAATATATGTCCAAAGAAAATAATCAAAATCTTAATAAACCAAAATTTAATCCCTGGCTCATTTATCTCGCTGTTGCAGGGGTTTTCATTTTTATAAGTGTCATTTCAGGTGGAGGTTCATTCCAAGAGCCTGGAAAGCTGACCACTTCCAGCTTCAACGATATGTTGGAAAAAGGCGAAATTGAAAAAGTCATTGTTTTTAATAAAAACGAGGCTGAAGTCTATCTTACCGAATCAGCCTTAAAAAGCGAAAAACATAAAAAAGTAATCAACGATATGTTTGGACGAACCACAAGAGGGGCACACTATCGTTTGGAAAACATCGGAAATGATGAGCTTTTTCAAAACAAGTTGGAAGAGGCCAGAAATTCCGAAAAATTAGCTGATTTCAACTTTGTTCAAAAAAGCAACTGGAGTGAAATCTTTATCAGTTTACTTCCCATATTGATTATTGTGGTTATTTGGATTGTCATCATGAGAAGAATGTCTGGTGGTGGTGCTGGTGGTGGAGGCGGACAAATCTTCAACATTGGAAAATCGAAAGCAAAATTATTTGACGAAAAAACTGATATCAAAGTCTCATTTAAGGATGTCGCCGGTCTAGAAGGAGCCAAAGAAGAAGTGCAAGAGATTGTTGACTTTTTGAAAAACCCTGAAAAATACACGGCATTGGGTGGAAAAATCCCAAAAGGTGCATTATTGGTTGGGCCTCCTGGTACAGGAAAAACCCTCTTGGCAAAAGCAGTTGCCGGTGAAGCTAAAGTTCCGTTTTTCTCTTTGTCTGGTTCAGACTTTGTAGAAATGTTTGTGGGTGTTGGAGCTTCTAGGGTAAGAGATTTATTCAAACAAGCCAAAGACAAATCACCAGCTATTATTTTTATAGATGAAATTGATGCTGTGGGTAGAGCTCGTGGAAAAAGTAATTTCTCAGGTGCCAATGATGAAAGAGAAAACACCTTGAATCAATTGCTCACAGAAATGGATGGTTTTGGTACCAACACTAATGTTATCGTATTAGCAGCTACCAACCGTGCAGATGTGCTTGACAAAGCTTTGTTACGTGCAGGTAGATTTGACAGACAGATTTATGTGGACTTACCAGACATTAGAGAACGAAAAGAAATATTTGAAGTGCACCTTCAACCCCTTAAAAAGTCTGATAATTTAGACACTGATTTCTTAGCCAAACAAACCCCAGGGTTTTCTGGTGCAGATATTGCTAATGTTTGTAATGAAGCTGCATTGATTGCCGCCAGAAATGGGAAATCTGCCGTTGACAAACAAGATTTTCTTGATGCAGTAGATAGAATCATTGGTGGATTGGAAAAGAAAAATAAAATTGTTACCAAAGAGGAAAAAAGAGCTATCGCAGTTCATGAAGCTGGCCATGCCACTGTGAGTTGGATGCTAGAACATGCAGCTCCCTTAGTGAAAGTAACCATTGTACCCAGAGGTCAAAGTTTAGGTGCGGCATGGTATTTACCAGAAGAGAGACTCATCGTTAGACCAGAACAAATGCTTGATGAAATGTGTGCCACCATGGGGGGTCGTGCAGCAGAAAGAGTTGTTTTTGATAAAATTTCTACTGGTGCTTTGAGTGATCTTGAAAAGGTCACCAAACAAGCAAGAGCCATGGTTACTATTTATGGTTTAAATGATAAAATTGGAAATATTACGTATTATGATTCATCGAACCAAAGTGAGTATAATTTTAGCAAACCCTATTCAGAGGAAACTGCCGTAACTATTGATAAAGAAATATCAAATCTTATTGAAAGTCAATACCAAAGAGCCATACAAATTCTTTTGGAAAATAAAGACAAACTGAACCAATTGGCGGATATTTTGATTGAAAAAGAAGTGATATTCAAAGATGATTTAGAAACTATTTTCGGAATTAGACCTTTCGATAAAGACCATATTGTGACTACAGCAGATTAATGTATTTTGTTACACTTTAAAAAACTCAATTCAAAAACAATTTTGAATTGAGTTTTTTTTATCTTTGGCATTAAGTAGGTATTCAAACTTGATTTTCGACCCATTATTATATGAGTTTTTTTAAAAAACTATTCGGCTCAGCCAGTGATACTTCTGAAGATAATAATCAGAATAAAAACAGCCCTTTTAATCCAGAGGTCAAAATCCCTGCTGACGAACTTTTTACGCTTAATTTTAGAAAAAACGGAGGCAAATTCCTCTATTGCGATAATTTAGAAGATTTAAAGGAGCAATTTTTGAATATTCTTGAAGAGAATGATTGGTTTGAATGTGAAGTATTGTGTTATGAGCCAAAGTTGTATCACTTACTTGATGAAAACAAACTCGTTTACAAAAGCATTTCTAACCAACCAACATTTATGCTGAGCTGTTGTGAAAATCTGATTGCAGACGAAGGCTCACTGCTTTTAACTTCCAATCAAATTAAGCAACACAAACCACATGAACTTCCGGCAAATTTGGTTGTTTTTGCAACTACTTCTCAAATTTTAGAAAACAAATCAGAAGGCCTTAGAGTGATTAAAAAGAAATACGACAAAGACTACCCCACTAATATCACTACCATTAAATATTTTGAAAAAGCAAAAGAAGAAGATTTTCTTCAATACGGAAGTGCACCAAAAAACCTGTATTTACTGCTTTTAGAAGACCTTTAAAATGAAGGAAACTTTAGTAAGAGCTCTTTCTGGGGTTCTTTATATCATTCTCTTGCTGGGATGTATCCAGTATTCACAACAAAGCTTTTTTGGGTTGCTGTTAGTATTCTTGGTGATTGCAGTGTATGAATTATCAAAGCTGTTTAAAATATCATATTGGTTACCAGTGATCATTTCACTATTCATATATTGGTGCTTTTTCGGAAAAGATTTTGAACCCATAAAAGATGGTGTTCTCAATGCAATATCTATTGTAACCTTGGTGGGTTTAATAATGTATTTGTTTTCAAAGCAGAATGTTGAATTACCTAATTGGTCAAAATATCTGATTATCGTTGGATACCTAATTATACCTTTTATCTTAATGAATAAAATTTCAATTGGTGTAAAAGGTTATAATCCAAAAATAATCACTAGCATTTTTATCATCATTTGGACCAATGATACCTTTGCCTATCTCGTGGGAAAGCAAATTGGAAAAAATAAGTTATTTGAAAAAGTCTCGCCCAAAAAAACCATTGAAGGATTTGTGGGTGGTTTATTTTTTGGTTTATTGGCAGGTATTTTATTGTCTAAGTATTATATTGGAGGGGCCTTGTTATTTTGGATTTATATCTCTATTATAGTTGTAATTTTTGGAACTCTCGGAGATTTAGTAGAATCCAAATTTAAAAGAGTTGCTCAAATGAAAGACAGTGGAAAAATCATGCCAGGCCATGGCGGAATATTAGATCGGTTAGATAGTGTGATATTTGCCACACCCTTTGTATTTTTGTTGTATCAAATCATGTATTATGTTTCATAAAGAAGGTGCTAAAATTATTTTAATTGCAACGATTATTGCAACATTGGGAATTCTACTCGCAGATGAATTTTTAATAGATATTGTTTGGTTGCGTATGTCCATCCAAATTATATTTTTAATTCTGTTGATATTGGTGCTTCAGTTTTTTAGAAATCCAAGAAGATATACCAATCCGGATGATGATGTGGTCATCGCACCTGTGGATGGGAAAGTAGTGGTTATTGAAGAAGTGTTTGAATCGGAATACTTTAATGAAAAAAGACTACAAGTATCCATCTTTATGTCCCCAATCAATGTGCATGTTACAAGATATCCGGTGGGTGGCAAAGTAAAATTCAGCAAGTACCATCCGGGGAAATATTTAGTGGCTTGGCACCCAAAAGCGAGTACAGAAAATGAAAGAACAACTGTGGTGATTGAAAACAGAAGTTTTGGTGAGGTACTGTATCGTCAGATTGCAGGTGCTCTTGCCAGAAGGATTGTAAACTATGCTCAAGAAGGCACTATGGTGGTTCAAGGAAAAGACGCAGGATTTATCAAGTTTGGTTCTAGGGTTGACTTATACCTCCCTCTAGACTCTAAAATTGATGTGAAACTAGAGCAAAAAGTTAAAGGTGGAGAAACTTTGATAGCAAAAAAATGACACCTGAGGCATTAGATATTGCATTTAACGAGGCCTATGAAAAAGCTTCAAACTTTACGATAGCTATCCCACCAGATGTTATGTTGAAATTATATGCCTATTACAAACATGCTACCTTCCAAAATCAAGGAATGAGACATATTGGAGAGAATGACTTGAGGAATGCATTCAAAATGAATGCTTTAATGCAAGTGGGGCATCTCTCCAAAGAAGAGGCAAAGAAGGCGTATATTGAACTAGTAAATGAATTGATTAAATAAATGTTTAATTTAAAATAATGACTATGAAAAAAAGTATTGTAATGTTAGTTAGTATGGGTATTTTAATGGCCTGTGACAACAAAAAAAATGAAGTAGTAGTGGAAATTCCCGCTCCTGAAACAGAGGAAAAAGTAGAGATGGGAAATCCTCAAGATGTTCAGGTAGATGAAGGGGGAGCTTTTAAAATGGCGGGGTTGCCTTATGCCTATGATGCTCTTGAGCCTCATATTGATGCCAAAACGATGGAAATTCATTTTTCTAAACATCACTTGGCTTATGCCAATAATCTCAATAAAGCGGTGGCTGGATTAGAAATGGCCAACATGCCCATTGAAGAAGTTTTGAAAAGACTTGATCCTGAAAATAAAGCCGTTAGAAATAATGGTGGAGGATATTACAATCACAATCTGTTTTGGGAAGTTCTTGGGGCTAATAAAGGAGGAAATCCTCAAGGTTCTTTGGCAGAAGCCATCGATCGTGATTTTGGAAGTTTTGAAGAATTCAAAAATCAAATTACTGATGCAGCCATGAAACAATTTGGTTCTGGATGGGCTTGGTTAGTGACCAATAAAGACGGAAAGTTAAGTGTACTTGGAACTGCCAATCAAGACAATCCCCTAATGACTAAATTGGGATATTCAGGAACCCCTATATTTGGAATTGATGTCTGGGAACATGCCTACTATTTAAACTATCAAAACAAAAGAAAAGATTATGTAGATGCCGTGTTTAATGTTATCAACTGGGATAAAGTTTCTGAAAAATATGAGGCTGCCAAAGCTGTAAATTAAAAACACAATCATCATTTATATTCATCCCGGACCTTGGTTCGGGATTTTTATGCACACTAGTTATGAAAAAAATATACTTGTTCCTGATTTTAATTTCCTTAAATTCTTGTAAAAAGGAAAAAGAGGAGGTATCTATTGAAATTAAAAATGATAGATTAGAATTTCAGTTAAAGGGAGATGTACAAAAAGTAGTTACTGAATATCTATATGAAAACATCGATGTGTCACCACTAAACATTCGTTTTGCCAAAGAAAGAAACGAAGAAAAAACGTTTGACCGAGCGGGAAGGCTAACCTCTCATACCACCTTCAATGAAAATGGATCTATTTTTGAAAAAAGAGTTTATAACGGAAAAAGTAAATTAGAGGAGTATCAACAATTTCTGAATGGAAATCCATTCTCAATAACAAAATATACTTGGGATGAAGACCACAACAATACGATTAGTACCAAAAGAGATGCAGAGGGAAACATTATAGACAAAACCATCAACGTTTTCAGAAACAATCAACTTGTTGAAAAAAGAAATTTACGAAATAAGGGCACTCAACTCGATCAAAAAATCACCTACGAATATGATTCTGAAGGTCTAAAAACAATGGAGTTGAAATATGATCGCAATGAACAATTGAAATCCATTACCAAATTTGTTTATAATGAGAAAGGCCTTTTAATTTCAGAGGTAAAGTCAGACCCAATGGGAAGTTATAGTATACAGTCGGACTTTGAATATGATGTTTTTGATAGAATGGTATACACTAGGAGCCATAGTAATTCCTCTACCCTTGCAGAATACGAAGAAATGAAAGAGTATGACGATAAAGGCAACTTGCTTTTAGTAAAAATCACAGATCATGCAGCCAATGAAACCTTCAGTGAAGTGTTCAAATATGATGAAAAACAAAATGCAATTGAAATTAGGACTTACTCTAATGAAGAACTAAAGAGAGTGATAGAAAATCTCTACGATGAAAACGGTTTATTAGTAGAAAGTAAAACTGTAAACAATGATAGTCGAGCTCAAGGCACTTTCAATGAATACACTTTTGATGCTCAAGGCAATTGGATTACTAAAAAAGTGAGCATCGATGGAATACTAGTATATCAAATAAACAGAACTATCACTTATTTTTAGTGATGGTTCGTTTTAAGATTATTGAATACTTTTAAGGCTCTGCTCTATAGTGGTAATTTTCGCCAAAGCATCTGCTTCTTTTTGTTTCTCATTTTGTACTACCTTTTCAGGAGCACTCGAAACAAATTTTTCATTAGAGAGTTTTGCTCGCACCGACTTTAAGAAACCTTGTGCATACTTTAATTCCTCTTTAAGTTTTTCGATTTCCTCTTCAATATTCACTGAACCAGCAATTGGAATAAAATATTCATTCGAACCCACTCGATACGTCAAGGCTCCTTCTACTGAACTATCTACATAGTCAAGTGTAGCAATGTTTCCTAATTTGCAAATGATACTATCCCACTGCTTCGAAACTTGATCGTGATTGAGCACTTTCAAATCTATAGTTTCTTTAAATGCAATATTCTTATCCTTTCGAATGGTTCGGATGCCGGCAATAACTTCTTGAGCCGTTTCAAAACTATTCAACAAGGACTCATCAAACGTTGAAATTGTTGGCCAAGAATTGATAATCAAAGCATCTTTA
>JBKBOP010000053.1:0-12929 GCA_046293575.1 Flavobacterium sp.
AATCCACCGCTTTGGTTAGACTTGAAGTCCTTCCAAGAGGCTCACCTTGAACTTAAACGTTTAGGTTCGTCTAAAAACGACCCTATCGCCGAAATCACAATCGAATTAAAGGGAAAAAACCACCAAGAACGATTGTGTCTTTTCCAAGCAAATTCAGATAGCACACTTGGCGGCGAATATCAATTAGGTAAAGAATGGCAGGAACGATTGCAACATTATTTCAAAGCAATCTAAATCCTTTAAGCATTTCAATTTTAAAACCTTTCGTCATCGGAAGGTTTTTTTAGTTTTTTTAAAACCAAACCAAACGAATGTTCGTATATGATTGAAAACCTAACAAAATGAAAACGTTAAAAATTATCTTTTTCTCAATGAGCATTGTGGTCTTTTGTCTTTTTATTGTGCTGATTGTGCACATTGCAAAAGCACCTCGACTTAAGGTAGATCATAGTACGTGGCAGCTAAGTACTGTTATTTTTGATGAGCCTTTAGATGAAAATCAAATGAAAATGATTAGAAGCATTCTTCGCAACAAAGAAGGTGTCAAAAAAGAACACTTTCGCCCTGAGCAAGGTTTAGTATTGTTTTATCACGATCAACTTCAAGTGAAAGCTATTGAAGTGTATGAACATTTAAAAACTCGTTTGCCTTATTCTTTAAAATTATATCAATCTCCAGCAGAGGCATCCAATCAAAGGGTGTGTCCTGCCATGGAGCCCGATAGTTACAAATACCAATTTTCTGTTTTTGTTCAAGAACTTTTTTACTAATTTTTAAATATAACCTTTATGAAAACTTTTTTTAAATGGTCCATGTTAATGGTCTTTGGTGCTTTTTTAATCTCGTGTAATAATGACGACAACCGTCCAACTCCAGAAGAGTTGTCACTGTATGAAAAATTGGGGGGCTTTACCAAAGTAGCCGACCCCAACAATCCCGCTCAAATGATTGAACAAGGACGATTGAGTTATCGCTCTGTGGTGGATAGTACTATCGTTTTAATTGTAGCTGATATTTTATCCGGAGCTGATGGAAATCTAGGAGCTCATTTTGCTCCAATTGTATCTGAAGTATCCGCTGGAAACACAACCAATGTTGCAGTTTTAAGTAAAAGTCTCACCGATTTCTTCTCAGCCAACACAGGTGGAGGAAGCACAAATATGTATATGGGATTAAATATGGTAGCTGCACACGACCCGGCACAAAACCCTAGAATGGGTGTAAAAAGCAACAATGCCAATTATGACAAATTTATTGGTTATGTGGGAGCTGCAGCAGGACTCAACGGGGTGACTGACGCCAATTTGATTTCTGAGGTGGTAGCTGTCCTTGAGTCGCTAAGAAGTCCCATCGTACAAGCAGATTAAAGTTAGTTAGGTTTGGTTAGGACTATCCAACGTTGGATAGCAATCCCCTGGGTAGGGTTTCCCGGGGGATTTTTTTATCCGATGGTTTTTATGTCAGATTATTTAGTATAATTGCACAAATTAAATTTTAATAATTCAAATAATCAGATCATGAAAAAAAGAGTGTTATTTTTATTAGGCATTTTTACTTTGTCATTATCCCTTCACAGTTGCGGAGTCATCTTTGGTGGTAGCAGATATGCTGGAACCATTAAAGTGAAAGACCATCCTAATGCAGAAATTTTTGTAGATGGTAAAAAACTAGGAAACGGTCAAGCCTCAGGTCTTTTCCCAAGAAACAGACCCTTGATTGTTGAGGTAAAACAAGAAGGTTGCGAAACCAAAACCCAAACTTTTGACAAATCATTCAGAACAGGAAACTTTATTTTGAGTACTTTGACTTTTGGTTTAATTGGAATTGGAGTAGATTTAGGTACAGGAGCTTCTTATAAGCCTGCTCACAAAACAGATCCAGATATTCAAAAAATGAGCGATAAAGACTTTGTTTTTGAAGTGCAACCACCTATTTGTAAAGAAAAATAAATCATAAGCCGGCATAACTTGCCGGTTTTTTTATATTTAAAGTTACACTATTATCTGTAAATTATATGAAAAGCCACAAAGACATCATGAAAATGCCCCTTTATCAGAAAGCAGAACTTATCATTGATTTGGTGGAAAGTTTATATGCAACATTGCCAGAAGATGATTTTATGGTGCAAGCCACCAAAGAGTTTATGATGGAAGACGCCATGTTGTTAGCCTCCAAAATAGCAGGAGCAGAAGGAGGTGATTTTTACGATATTCGCATGCAAAATGCAGCCATTATCCGTGAACATGCCATGCACCTTTATGTGCAGGTGGGTAGTTTGCGTTTCCATGAAAATTATGCTGATGTAGAATATGTAGAACTCATCCGCAAAGAAATTGATAATTTTAGAGAACTTTTTATAGAATGGGTTCAAGGTTTTGATACCTCCAACTATATTTGGGATCCTTGGGAGTTGTTCAATCCACCAGGAGCCATCAAGCCTTCCTATGACGATTAATCTAGTCGGGTTTATTTCCCTACCTTTGATAAAATTTCTGCTATGTCAACCGTTCGAGCCAAAAAACACCTAGGTCAACATTTTCTCAACGATCAAAACATTGCCCAAAAAATAGCCGAAACCCTCACGGGTCAAGGATATGATACTGTATTGGAAATTGGTCCTGGAATGGGAGTACTTACACAATTTATATTACAAAGCCCCTTCGAATTACATGTCGTTGAAATCGATAGAGATTCGGTGGCGTATCTCAAAGAGCATTTCCCAGCTTTAGAAGGGAAAATACATGAAAGGGATTTTCTAAAGTTCCCGCTTAAAGAGGTTTTTGGAGAGACACCTCTTGCCATCATCGGAAACTTTCCCTATAATATTTCCACCCAAATTGTTTTCAAAGTATTAGAGCAACGCCACCTTATTCCAGAATTTTCAGGGATGTTTCAAAAGGAAGTTGCCCAGCGAATCTGCGAAACCAAAGGCTCAAAAACCTACGGTATTTTATCAGTGCTGGTGCAAGCTTTTTATGAAGCAAATTATTTATTTACGGTGCCACCTCATGTATTTTCTCCTCCGCCCAAAGTGCAATCGGGAGTATTGCAACTTATTCGCAAACCCGATTTTCATTTGCCTTGTAATGAGAAATTATTTTTTTCGGTGGTCAAAACCGCCTTCAACCAACGTCGAAAGACGTTACGAAATAGTTTAAAATCCATCGGAATTCCCGAAGTTTTGAAAGAAGATAGTATCTTTGACCTCCGTCCGGAACAGCTTTCCACGGAAGCATTCATAGCTCTCACTCAAAAACTAGAGGAACATGGAGTTTAAAATCAGCCGCGAATTTTTAGAGCAAATCGAAAATCTCATCCAGCAAGGAAGTGAGCAGGAGTTGTATGATCTTTTGAATGACGTTCACTATGCCGATGTGGCTGAAATCATGGAGGAACTCGACGACCATGAAGCGGCCTATATATTTAATCTCCTCGATTCTGAAAAAACATCCGAAATCCTTATGGAATTGGATGAAGAGGTGCGTGAAAAAATCCTTCGCAACCTTTCTCCTAAGGAAATTGCCGAGGAAATCAACGAACTTTCTACCGACGATGCTGCCGATATCATCTCAGAATTACCCCAAGAGAAAAAAGAACAGGTCATCTCTGAGCTAGAAGACGTTGAACACGCCAAAGACATTGTGGACCTGCTTCGTTATGACGATGATACCGCTGGTGGACTCATGGCCAAGGAGTTGGTCAAAGTCAACGAAAATTGGAACGTACTCACTTGTGTGAAAGAAATGAGGGCTCAAGCAGAAAATGTCACTCGCGTACATTCCATTTATGTGGTAGATGATGAAAACCGACTCAAAGGGCGTTTGTCTCTGAAAGATTTGCTGACTACCTCTACCAAAACACCAATCAGTGAGATTTATATTCCACGGGTAGATTCTGTAAAAGTCGATACTAAAGACGTAGAAGTAGCTTGGATCATGCAAAAATATGACCTAGAAGCCATCCCTGTAGTAGATGAAATGGGACGTTTGGTGGGACGCATCACCATCGACGACATCGTGGATGTAATCAAGGAAGAAGCCGATAAAGATTACCAGTTGGCGGCCGGTATCTCTCAAGACGTAGAAGCCGATGACAGCATTATCGAACTCACCAAAGCCCGTTTGCCATGGTTGGTGTTAGCCTTGTTCGGAGGTTTTATTGCCGTTAAAGTCTCTGGACAATTTGAAGGAGCCATGGAAGAATACGGAGTGCTCTTTTTCTTTACGCCACTCATTGCCGCTATGGCTGGAAATGTGGGCGTACAATCCTCGGCCATTATTGTACAAGGTTTGGCCAACGGAACCTTAAGCGGCACCATCTGGCACCGTTTGTTCAAAGAAGTTCGTTTGAGTTTACTCAATGGTTTGATTTTAGCCTTGATTTTACTTCTAGGCTCTCACTTTTTATTGGGAGTGGACTACATTATTGGGATCACCGTTTCTGTAGCCTTGATTTCTGTAATCGTCATAGCTTCACTCATTGGGACATTTGTACCTATCACCCTCAACAAGTACGGTATTGATCCCGCTTTAGCTACGGGTCCTTTTATCACAACCAGCAACGATATTTTTGGAATTTTGATATATTTTTCCATAGCCAAATCCATTTTAGGATTTTAATTTTCAGGAGCCCTAGTCCCGCTGTTCGGCACTATCTGCGTTCAAAAATGCGTTTTTTCTAACTCCCTTGAAAAGAGCTTCCTTCGGTCGCTTTTTCAAACCCGAATTATGCTTGAGAACTTCGTAATGAAGGTCAAAATAACAATAAAATAAGCTGTTTTTGCGAAAGAAGTATAGCATCGCTATGGTGAAAGAGCAAAACAGAGTCAAACGCCTTATTTTGCAGTTATTTTGAGCTGTAATAGATTTTCTCAAGCATAATTCGGGTTCTAGTGAAGAAAAAATCCCATTTTTGTGCCTCAGGATAGTCGCCTTCCATCAGGGGGCCAAAAACCACACACTATGAACATCACCATCATTGGAGGAGGAAACCTCGGTACCGCCATCGCCCTTGGTATCACAAGACACACCCAAGGAAACCAAGTTATTGTTACTAGGAGAAATCCAGAGACTATAGCACATTTACAAAACGAAAAAATCCATATTTTTTCAGACAATCCTTTGGCTACCCAAAATGCAGAGATAGTCATTCTTTGTGTAAAACCTTGGCAAACCGAAGCGGTCATCAAAGAAATTCATTCCACACTGGAGGGGAAAGTACTCGCCTCAGCGGTGAGTGGCGTTTCCTTGGAACAATTACAGTTTTGGGCCGGCGTGGGAATACCCGTGATGAGGATCATGCCCAACATCGCCGTTCAGTTTGGAGAGAGTGCTACCTGTTTGTCTTTTGCAGACGCACATAAAGAACACGTACAACCGCTCAGAGATTTGTTTTCAAAGTTGGGAACCGCTGTGGTCATTGATGAAAAACTCATGGATGCCGCAACTGTTTTGGGAGCCTGTGGCACGGCTTATGCCTTGAGATATATCCGAGCTTCCATGCAAGCAGGGATTGAAATTGGGTTTGATGCCCAAACGGCTCTTGCCATTGCTGCCCAAACGGCCAAAGGTGCTGCCAAAATGGCTCTTGAGGAGCAAGTCCACCCCGAACAACTCATCGATCGCGTCACTACTCCACAGGGATGTACCATAGTTGGACTCAACGAGATGGAGCACCAGGGCTTTAGTTCGGCCTTGATTCAGGGAATCAAGACGTCATTGAAGAAAATCAGGGAGTAACATAAAAAACTAATGTAAGCCCAATTTGAAATTTACATTGATCCCTCAGATTCCGATCCATCTGGATGGAATTTGGAATTTTATTCTTGGAATTTGGAATTTCCATATTCCTATCTTTGCACCAGAATCAAACCCATGAAGCCTTCCATCAAAATTTTACACCTCGATTCCAATCACCCCCTGCTTTGGGAACAATTAGAAGCAGCCGGTTGTATCAATCATGCCAATTACACGGATTCCAAAGAAGCCATCGAAGAACTCATTTCAGCCTATCACGGCATTGTTATTCGCAGTCGGTTCAAGATTGACAAAACCTTTATTGACAAAGCAACTAGCCTAGAATTCATCGCCCGGGTGGGTGCAGGATTAGAAAGCATTGATATTGAGTATGCCGCTGAAAAAGGGATGCATTTGATAGCCGCTCCCGAAGGAAACAGCAATGCTGTGGGAGAACATGCATTAGGAATGCTGTTGTCATTGATGAACAAACTCCAACAAGCCGATGCTTCTGTTCGAAACGGTCAATGGCTTCGTGAAGCCCATCGAGGGGTAGAACTCGAAGGGAAAACCGTAGGGATTATTGGCTATGGCAACATGGGAAAGTCGTTTGCCAAAAAATTACAAGGATTCGACGTTGAGGTCATTTGTTATGACATCCTTCCCAATAAAGGCGATGGATTTGCCCGCCAGGTGGACTGGGAAACCTTTCAAGAACAAGCCGATGTGGTTTCATTGCATACTCCATGGACTCCAAAAACCGACCGAATGGTCAACACTTCTTGGATTCAAAGATTCAAAAAACCGTTTTGGTTTATCAATACCGCCCGTGGAAAATCAGTGGTAACCTCAGATTTGGTTGAAGCTCTTCATTCCAAAAAAATATTGGGAGCTGCCTTAGACGTGCTAGAATACGAAAAAAGTTCGTTTGAAAATCTCTTTAGCGAAGAGCTTCCCTTACCCTTGCAGGAGTTATTCAAGATGGATCAAGTCTTATTGAGTCCACATATCGCAGGCTGGACCATCGAGAGCCATCGGAAACTGGCGGAAGTGGTGGTGGGGAAAATTAAAAGTTACTACTCTTTATAAAGTTGAATCTTCAAGACAATTCATTATTTTTTGTGTTTTATAAAAATTAACATTTAATTTGTAATGTTAAGTTGTTTTAGACAACTGGCGGAACCGAAAAGCCAATAGAGTAGGAACTAACCAAAAACAATTATACAATGGATTCACAAAAAGTGGACATGTTTATGATGATGAACAGCAAGTTTTTTGAAGCTCATCACCTCAACTCAATTAGAACAAGATTAACTGAAATGACAGAAAACCAGTGGGCTGCGTCTCAAATGATTTCGTTTAAGGATCCTACAACAGCACTCATTTTGTCATTATTAGCAGGTAATTTAGGTGTAGACCGTTTTTATATTGGTGATACCGGAATGGGTGTTGGTAAATTGCTTACATGTGGTGGTTTAGGAATATGGGCAATCGTTGATTGGTTTTTAATCATGGGTGCTACTCGTGAAAAAAACATGGAATCTTTTAATAAAGCATTAATGTAGTAATGACACGCAACAGACTATATTCATTTTTGTTTTTAGTCTGTTTGGCAGGTTATGTCTGGTTGTTTTATTCCATGTTTAACACTTCAACCGAAGCTCAAGTGTTTGGTAAGTGTATGATGAAACATACTTTAGGAATTCCTTGCCCGTCATGTGGAACCACACGTTCTGTAAGTTCATTACTTGAAGGTGATATTGTAGCGGCATGGCAATGGAATCCATTTGGTTTCATTGTTGCCGTTTTTATGTTGGTGCTACCCATTTGGATTTTATGGGACGTTTTTAGGAATTCCTCGTCTTTATGGAGGAGTTATCAAAAGGTTGAAGCCCGAATGAAAACACCTGTCTTAGCTTCCGTTTTAATTATTATGGTCTTAGCAAACTGGATTTGGAATTTTTATAAAGAAGTATGATACACATTAAGCCTTTTCCCTACAAGCCCACTGATCACGAATGTGAAAGAGCTTCCAACAGCTATTTGATGTCTTTGATGGCGATCATCGTTGGATTACCCATTCCCATTATAAATTTATTAGCCACCTTTATTTTTTTCATGGGCAATAGAAAGGGTACCTATTTTGTGAGATGGCATTGTTCTCAAGCTATGTTGTCCCAATTGGGATTGTTTTTCTTTAATTCCTATGGTTTTTGGTGGACTATTTCAATATTTTTTGGAGATAAAACCATTTCCAATGAATACATTGCCTATTTGATTACCATTTTTCTTTTCAATCTCGCAGAGGTTATTTTTACGATTATTCTTTCGGTAAATATTCGAAAAGGTATTCACATGGAAATGTTCTTTTTTGGAGACATAACCCATTTAATTACAAAACCTAAACAACATGCTCAAGATATTCGCTAAAGGACTGGGAATTGTCTTCACTTTTTTTCTCATTTGGTGGGGATTGTCAAAGTTTGACTATTTAAAAGTTACTGGTTGGGAAAATATTGCAGATGATTTAGAGGAAAAATTAGGAGATTTAATTTGGGAGACCATCGAAAGAACAGAAACAGTCTCTTATAACGATACTTTAAAGTATCATTTGGATGAAATGGCAAAAAAGCTTTGTGAAAGTAATAACATTCCTTTTGAAAAGCTAAAAATACATCTGATTGAAAAAGACGAAGTCAATGCTTTTGCGATGCCCAATCACCACATGGTTATATATACGGGATTAGTGAAAGAGAGTTCTTCTCCAGAGGCATTATGTGGCGTTATGGCTCATGAATTGGCTCATATGGAGTTACGACATGTGATGAAGAAGTTATCTAAAGAAATTGGTTTGTCACTGCTATTGTCAATGACCACAGGAGGCAAAGGAGCTCAAGTCAAAGAAGTGATGAAATTGCTATCTTCTTCTGCCTATGATAGAAAACTAGAAACCAAAGCTGACCAAAAAGCGGTGGACTATCTTGTTAAGTCAAAAATTGATCCAAAACCTTTTGCTGATTTTTTATATCAATTATCTTTTCAAAACCCTATGCATGAACATTATTATTGGATTTCAACACACCCTGAGTCCAAAGCTAGGTCTAAAGACTTAATTTCCTATATCGAAAAGAAAAAAAGTAAAGACGAATACGTTCCTTTGATGATTGGAGAAACTTGGGAGTATATTCAAAAATAAAATAAATTCATAAAAATTTATTTAACTAAAAACTTATTATTATGACAACTTCAAACCCTCGTGAAGACTGGAATCAACCACAGCAACCGTATCAACAATATCAGGAAAACAAGAAAATACTTGCGGGTGTTTTAGCATTGTTGATTGGCGGTATTGGCGTTCATAAATTTATTCTTGGGTATACTAGAGAAGGAATTATTCAGATAATATTGAGCATTGTTACTTGTGGAATAGCTGGAATAATTCCATTCATCGAAGGCATTATTTACCTCACTAAAACCGATCAAGAATTTTATCAAACTTATCAGGTGAATAAACGGCCTTGGTTTTAAAATTTATCCCTTTTCTTTCTTCTCCAACTCCGCTTGAAATTCTTCCATAACCGGTTTTACCGTGCTTTCCGGTAAATCGGAAATTCGGATATACATCAGTCCATCCACTGCGTTGTTGAACAGCGGGTCTACATTAAAGGCCACTACACGGGCATTTTGTTTGATGTATTTTTTAATCAACACCGGTAATCTTAAATTTCCGGGTTCCACCTCGTCTATGATTTTGTCGAATTTGTTCAAATCGGATTCAGTTTCATTAAACACAAAATCTTTGTCGGCATCTTTAAGTTTTACCTTGTATTCCTTTTTCGGATGGATGTATTGAGCCACATAAGGGTCATAATAATGCGACTTCATAAACTCAATCATCAACGACTTTGAAAATTCTGA
Organism: Flavobacterium sp.; assembly: GCA_046293575.1. Classification (GTDB taxonomy): domain Bacteria; phylum Bacteroidota; class Bacteroidia; order Flavobacteriales; family Flavobacteriaceae; genus Flavobacterium. The sequence goes on from JBKBOP010000053.1 coordinate 9,654, forward strand.
AAACTGATTGCTTATGCTCACGCCACCGATGAGGTATTTATGCTCGGGATGTCTTAGCGTGGTATGCACTATTCCTTTCCATAACAAAAACAAGGGCATGGGTTTTTGTTGGTATTCCTTGATGATAAACGCCCGCCCCATTTCAATAGATTGGCTCATCATATCATGAAGTTCGGGTTCAAATCGGAAGAGTTCATGCAAATAAAACCCATCAATTCCATGTTGAGCATAAATGTGAGAACCCAATCCCATACGATAGGCTCCGGCAATCATTTGGGTTGTTTCATCCCACAAAAACATGTGGTGATAGTATTTGTCATACTTATCTAAATCTAAAGATTCATTGGTGCCTTCGCCCACTTCTCGAAAGGTGATTTCTCTAAGTCTACCAATCTCATGAAGAATATTGGGAATATTGTTGGCTTTTACCAAATAGACTTCATAATTTTTACTTTGTAACAACCTGAAATCTCCTTTTTTAATTTCAGCCATTTCCTCCAAAATTTTATCTTGGTTGGCTGGTTTGGCAATTTCCTTAGGACTTTTAGGAATTTTAAAATTGGGAGCTTGCAATAGTTTATTACCTTTTACAAAAGCATTGGAAAGCATATACGTTTTCTTTCGAAGAAACTCCGAATAACTCTCCAAGGTGGTATATTCATTTTGTTCAGCAACAGGAATGGGTTTACCAATGCGGACCTTAATGACTCGCTTATTTTGTGTTAATAATTCTGAAGGAAGTTTTGCCGTTCTAAACGTGTCATTTATTTTAGACAAAAAATAAAACAATCGGCTATTTTTGGCGTGAAAATAAATGGGCACCACCGGCACTTGAGCCTTTCGGATGACTTTGATGGCTCCTTCTTCCCAGGGCTTGTCCACCACCAATTTCCCATCTTTGTAAGTAGAAACTTCACCAGCAGGAAACATGCCCAATGGTTTCCCATCGCTTAAGTGACGTAAGGTTTCCTTAATTCCCAATACACTTGACTTAGCATCCTTGTGATTTTCAAAAGGATTCACTGGCATGATGTAGGGTTTCATGGGTTCAATACGATGCAACAAAAAATTGGCAATGATTTTAAAGTTAGGTTCGCGTTCTAACATTAATTTCAACAGTAAAATGCCATCAATCCCACCAAGAGGATGGTTGGAAACCGTGATATAAGCACCATCTTTAGGGAGTCGTTTTAAATCTTCTTCAGGAATTTCAAATTTGATTTTAAATTCACTAAGGATGGCATTTAAAAAAGGAACTTCCTCTAAATGCTTATTGCGATTGTAAATTTTATTTAAAGTGGAAATCTTTAACACCTTCATCAAAACCCAACCTATAAAAGTTCCAATGAAGCCATATTTGTCAAGATGTATGGCTCTTGCCACCTCTTTAGCGGTTACTAAACCCATGTATAGTTCGTTTGTTTATTTGTTGTAATCAAGCAAATATAACAAATAGCATTTAGAGTTTATTTTAGAGGGACATCAAAAAACGTGTTAAACAAATACTATAATTTTTTTGGGGTATAAAAACGTAATCAATTTTAACTATTTTTGAGGCACTAATTAGATTTATGAAAATCATTTCATACAATGTTAACGGTATTAGAGCGGCCATTAACAAAGGGTTTTTAGACTGGCTGCAACATGCTAATCCTGATATTATTTGTTTGCAGGAGATAAAAGCGACTGAAGAGCAGATTCCCACCGAAGCCATTCGAGAAGCAGGATATCCCTATCAATACTATTTTTCTGCGGTAAAAAAAGGGTATAGCGGTGTAGCAATTCTTTCTAAAATTGAACCAAAAGAAGTAGTCTACGGTACAGGAATTGACTATATGGATGCCGAGGGGCGAAACCTTAGAGCTGATTTTGATAATTTTTCAGTGATGAGCTTGTATTTGCCTTCTGGTACAAATATTGACCGGCTTGGACATAAGTTTCAATATATGGATGATTTTAAAGCCTATGTTGATGTTTTAAAACAAAATATTCCCAACCTAATTATCGGTGGGGATTACAATATCTGTCATGAAGCCATTGATATTCATGATCCTATCCGAAATGCTACAGTTTCTGGGTTTTTGCCTGAAGAACGTGCTTGGTTGGATGCCTTTATGAAAAGTGGGTTTGTAGATAGCTTACGTCATTTTAACAAGGAACCACATAACTACAGTTGGTGGAGTTATAGAGCCAATGCTAGAAATAACAACAAAGGCTGGAGAATTGACTATTTATTGGTGAGTGAACCCATCAAAGACCGAATGTCCCGAGCTTTCATTTTACCAGAAGCAAAACATTCTGACCATTGCCCCGTTGTAGTAGAAATAAATTAAACCAAACCTCATAAACTAAAAAAAAATGAAACGAACCTTAGTGCTTAGTATGGTTATTGCTTTTATGGCAACCTCTTGTGTGTCCAAGAAAATCTTCAATGAATTGGAAGGCAAGTATGCCGACTTGAAAAAGGAAAACCGCAAATTATCAGACAACAATGGTGACTTGACTAAAACCAAGAATTTGCTGGAAACAGACCTTAAAAATACCAAAGACGAACTAGCACGTATTTCTGGAGAAAGAAATCAATTGCAGAGTGAACTGGCCGCAGCCAACAATCAATTGAAAACACTACAAGCTTCTTATGCAGCTTTAGAGAGAAATTCTGATGATGCTTTGCAAGCCAATATGAAAAAGAACCGCGAATTATTAGCTCAACTTGATGCGAAAGAGAAAGCTTTGGCTGCAGAACAAGAACGTTTGACAAAATTGCAAAACGACCTTAGAGAGCGTTCACAAAGAGTTGATGAATTGGAGCGAATGATGGCGGCTAAAGAGGAAAATATGCGTCGTTTGAGAGAAACTCTTTCCAAAGCATTGAACAGTTTCGAAGGCAAAGGACTCACTGTAAATATGAAAGACGGAAAAGTGTACGTTTCTATGGAAAACAAATTGTTATTTCAAACCGGAAGTTGGGCTGTAGGTACAGAGGGAAGAAGAGCTATTGTGGAAGTGGGTAAAGTATTAGCCCAAAACCCCGACATTTCTGTGTTGATAGAAGGACACACCGATAATGTTGCGTTTGTAGGAAGCGGACCTATTTCAGACAACTGGGATTTATCTACTAAAAGAGCCACTGCTATAGTGACTATTTTAGCCGAAAATAAAGGCATCAATCGTCAAAACCTCACAGCAGCTGGAAGAGGCGAGTATGCTCCATTGGCTTCCAATGAAACGGCTGAGGGGAAAGCCAAAAACAGACGTATAGAAATTATTCTGACT
>JBKBOP010000054.1:0-12917 GCA_046293575.1 Flavobacterium sp.
TTCTTTGAGTTTATCATTCAAAACATTATTGTCTGATATTGTTTTAATCTCTGAACCGTTTTTGGAAGAGTGAAGCGTGTATTTTGTTGGCTTTAACGAACTAGAATATGTATTAATGAAAAATTCAAAGTTGGGACTAAAGGTTGCTTTGTTGGTTCCTGTTTGAGGGGTTAATAGCGATTTGTTTTTTCCATTCAAACCAATTTTATAGACATCTCTCACTGTGGAACCCCGTTCTGTGGATTGATAAAAAATCGTTTTGGATTTCTCGTCCAGTCCATAATAGGCGGTTACTTCCCAATTTCCTTTGGTGATTTGGTTGATGAGTTTTCCACTTTTATCATAGTGATACAAATGGTTAAAACCATCTTTTTCGGAACTCCAAATAAAACTGTTATCTTTTAGAAAGGTTAGGTGGTCCGTCACGTCTACATATGCTGCATCTTTTTCGGTGATTACAATTTTTGATTGTCCATTTTTGATATCCACAAACCTCAAGTCTAATTGATTTTGATGTCGGTTCAGCACTTGAATACTAAAAAAATCAGCATCAGAAGTAGTATGCAAACGAGCGATATAAAAATCATTATAGGAAGACATGTCTACTTTATTGGTGGTGTTTGAGTTTAACTCATAAAGATGTAGAGAAACTTCAGCATTCTTCTCACCCGCTTTGGGATATTTAAACACCTCTTGTGTGGGATATAATGCTGTACCATATACATCCATAGAAAATTCCGGCACCTCAGTTTCATCAAAACGAATATAAGCAAGGTGAGTTCCAGAAGCATTCCATTGAAAAGCCTTTACAAAAGCAAATTCTTCTTCATAAACCCAATCGGTAATACCATTAATGATTTGGTTTTTCTTCCCGTCTGTGGTTATTTGTTGATGCTGATTATTTCTAATGTCGTAAACATATAAATTGTTCTGATAAGCATACGCAATTTTATCACCCTTTGGACTAAAAGTTGGTTCTTGTATTTTATAATCAGCAACTTTTATGAGTGATTGAGCAGCAATGTCATACAGATAAGTATCCGACACTGAAGAATGTCTATAGATTTTATCCCCATTCAGAGCGATAAGCATTTGGTTTTCTAAAGCATTAAAAGTGTAACTCTCAATGCTGGTAAGTTCTTTGTGGTTTTTGGTATCGAGTAATGTTTTTTTCTTGGTTAAGGTTGCAAAATCATAAAGGTCTATTTGATAGGTTCGGGTCGCTCGATCATAATTCAAAACCGTGTACTCATTTGTGTTTTTAAGGGATTGCAAAGCTTCCATGGCTTGCGTTCTAAAAGCTCCACCCCAGATGTCTTCAAGGGAAATGTTTTTTGAGCAAATAAGGCACTTGATGTAAGTAAAAAAAGAAAAAACGCTTGTGCAAGCTGTTTCATATTCATAGAGATATTAAATAGTTTTACTGATGAATTCCTGATTGATAGTTAACTACGTTAATTCAAAGCAGGAAACCTTTAAAAAACTTTCAATTTTAGTAAAAAAAAACGAGATAAGACGTTAAAAGGAGGGTTGATTTATCATTTGCAGCCTAACTGCAACTCAAATTTTATTTGGAAACTATGAAATCCATTTAAGCGTAAGAGTGATGTTAATGAAATGTAGACATAAAAAGCAAGGCTTTAAATCCAATCAAAATGATTATTTTTGTTTTATAATTTAATGTCATGGATTTAATAAAAAGAAAATATCAGTTGATTCAAGAGTTGCTATCATTTGAAGAACCAATGATTGAAAAGCTTGAAAAATTTGTTGCTGACAACTCAACAGATTGGTCTATTACTATGACTTCAGATGAACTTCATGAAATTAATGAAGGATTACTTCAAGCCGAAAAAGATGAACTAATAAGTAATGAAGTAATTATGAGAAAATTTTCAAAATGGCGTTTCAAATAAAATGGACCCCACAAGCTGAAAAAGGGCTCAATAAAGTTATTGAATACCTAGAAAAAGAATGGAGTGAACGAGAAATTTTAAAACTTGAAGAAAAAATTAATCAAGTTATTCATCAGATTTCTAAGAACCCAAGATTGTTCCCATCATCAAATACATATAAATCTCTTCATAAGGCAATTATAGATAAAAATAATTATCTTGTATATAAAATTGATACCAATAGTAACAGTATTCAGATTATCAATTTTAGAGGAACTAAACAAAAACCAAGGTATTGATATGATTTCAATAATGTTATTTTTACCATCTACCCACCAATCCCCTATTCTCAACTTTACCTTATCTTTGCAGCACTAAAAAAATTGTTTTCATGAACAAAGAAATCTCCGGATTTTCCAAACTATCTAAGTCAGATAAGATTGATTGGATTGCACAACACTATTTTTCACAACCCGAAGCAGCCACGGAACTCATCAAAAAATACTGGAATGTAGATGAGCAATTGCAACAATTGCACGACGAGTTTATTGAAAATACCATCACGAATTTCTACCTCCCTATGGGAGTAGCCCCCAATGTTTTGATCAACGGTCATTACTATACCGTTCCTATGGTGATTGAAGAAAGTTCGGTGGTAGCTGCAGCAGCAAAATCTGCAAAGTTTTGGGCTAAAAGAGGTGGATTTAAAACTACGGTCTTGGGAACCGAAAAGATTGGACAAGTACATTTTTTATTTCAAGGAAATAAAGAAAAATTATATTCTTTTTTTGAGATTTTAAAGGCAACGTTATATTCAGAAACCGACTCTATTACTGCCAATATGCAAAAGCGTGGGGGTGGGATTTTGAATATTGAATTACGTGATAAAACAGATGAATTAGAGCACTACTATCAACTTCATGCCACCTTTGAAACCAAAGACAGCATGGGAGCTAATTTTATAAATAGCTGTCTTGAACAGTTTGCTAAAACTCTTAAAAGAGAAGCGAGTTACTTTGACGCATTTACCGATGAGGAAAAAAACATTACCGTAGTAATGAGCATTCTTTCCAATTATGTCACCAATTGTGTTGTGAGGGCTGAAGTTTCTTGTAAGGTGGAAGAGCTTCATGATAAAGAAATTCCAGATGCTATTGAATTTGCCGAAAAGTTTGTAACGGCTGTAAACATTGCCAAAATAGAACCCTACAGAGCTGTGACCCATAATAAGGGCATCATGAATGGAATCGATTCGGTGGTTCTTGCTACTGGAAATGATTTTAGAGCCATTGAAGCCGGAGCTCATGCTTATGCTTCACGGGACGGACAATATCGAAGCCTTTCGCGTGCAGAAATTAAAGACGGAGTTTTTCGATTTTGGTTGGAAATCCCTTTGGCTATGGGAACAGTGGGCGGTTTAACATCACTTCACCCTTTGGTGAAACTCGCCTTAGAAATGTTAGAAAAACCTTCGGCTCCTCAACTGATGCAAATTACTGCTGCCATTGGTTTGGCACAAAATTTTGCTGCTTTGCGTTCATTAACCACCAAAGGAATTCAGGAGGGACATATGAAAATGCATCTCAACAACATACTGAACCAATACCAAGCCACCAAAGATGAAAGATTTAAAGTTGTTGAATATTTCAGCAATCAGACTATTTCCCATGCATCAGTGGCAACTTTTCTGGAAGAATTGAGAAAATAATCATGGATACAACCGTCTACAATAGCCACGGAAAACTTTTAATAACCGGAGAATATTTAATTCTTGACGGTGCGAAAGGACTTGCATTGCCAACAAAGTTTGGACAATCTTTGGAGGTTAGTTCTAAAGGAGAAAATACAATCCATTGGACTGGTTATGATGCAGATGGCAGCATTTGGTATGAAGATGTGTTTACATTTGAGACCATTAAAAATAAATCTACAAAGGTTGAGGATAGTGACACCCGAAAAACACTCATCGAACTATTACACTTTTGCTCACTTGAAAACCGAGATTTTCTAGATCATGAAACTGGATATTCCATCACTACACGACTAACGTTTCCCAGAAAATGGGGATTGGGAACCTCTTCTACCCTTGTTAATAATTTGGGACAATGGTTACACCTGAACCCTTATGAATTATTGGCAAAAACCTTTGGGGGCAGTGGTTATGATATTGCCTGTGCACAGCATTCCCATCCTATTGTATTTCATTTAGAAAATGAGTATCCCATCGTTGAACCGGTTCATTTTCATCCAACCTTTAAAAATTCATTATATTTTGTTTATTTAAACCAAAAACAAAGTAGTCGATCTGCCATTCAATCTTATATGAATCATCGCGGACGCATTGATACACTAATTCCAAAAGTCAATAAATTGACTGACGAAATAGTTAAAGCACCAACCTTTGATGCTTTTTCTGGTCTTCTTTTGGAACACGAATCTTTAATGAGTAATGTTTTGGAGATGAAAACCGTTCAAGAGGCTCTTTTCCCTGATTTTAATGGCGTATTGAAAAGTTTGGGGGCTTGGGGTGGAGATTTTATTTTGTGTGCCTCAAAAGAACCTCCTCATGACTATTTTAAGTTCAAAGGATATGAAACCGTTTTATCTTTTGAAAAAATGATTTTAAAATAAAAAAGCCCCGATGTGATTATCGGGGCTTTTTCTATTCAATTAATCTGAATTAATAATTAAACTTGGCTCTATTGTCCTTGATTTTTGCTTTCTCTTTCAAGGCAGGAAATACTCTATTTACTGCAGATGAAGATTGAGTGCGTAAACTATTCAATTGAGTACTGTAATCTTGCGTTGGAAGTGCTTCAAGTTTTTCAACATTGGCTACAACAAAGACACCTGTACTTCCTTCAATAGGTGCTGATAGTTTACCTTTTTCAGTAGAAAAAGCAGTGCCCACCACTTTGGGCTCAAAACCTGCACCTGAAATTACAGGACTATCGAGTGAAACATTATCTGCCTTTTGAACCTCAACGCTATTAGCTTTAGCAATCGCATCCAAAGAAGTCTCTTTCATTTTCGCAGCAATCATTTCTGACTTTTTTTGATTTTTTAAAATAGGTTCAACTCTCAAACGAGCATCTTCCATAGCCAATAGACCCTCTTTATTGATTTTCTTCAAACGTGCAATAACATGTCCCACTTTTGGAATTTCAAATTTTTGAACGTCATTCACATCTGTTTTGCTTTCATAAGCCCATCTAACAATTTGTCTTTGATTTCCTAAGGAACCGAAGGCTTCGTCTAAAACTTTAGCTTTCACCACAGGCTCAATCGTTAACTTGAAATCATTCGCAACATCTGCAAAAGGTTTTTCGTTGGCAGCTACTTCATATCTCAAAGCTAGGTTGTAAGCCGCGTCACTTGTTTTTTCAGAGGCTGATATTTTTTGTGCGATAGTAGCCAATCGAACAGCATCTTCTTTATCATCAACTCTAATCACATGAAATCCGAAATCTGTTTCAACCAAACCAATTCTACCAATGGGGTTGTTAAACACAAAGTCTTCAAAAGGTTTTACCATTTGACCTGGATTAAAAAATCCTAAATCTCCACCTCTTTGTGCAGATCCAGTATCTTCAGACTCCATCATGGCCAACACTGAAAACTGACCTTCATCTGCTTTCACTTTAGCCAAAATTTCTTCTGCTTTGGCTTTGGCTTGTTCTTTATTTCTCAATTCTTTTGCTTGAACGGGCGTACCTTCATAACTAATCAAAATATGACTCGCTTTTGCTTTTGCTCCTGCTTTTTTACCTAACGAACGTGTTAAACCATAGTACTCTCCTAATTGATAAGGACCAAAAACCTCACCGGTATTCAAATTATAAAGTTGTTCAGCAAATTCAGCAGGTAAATCAGATTTACCTACATAGGTTGAATCATAAGGGAAATCAGAGTTGGAGTTTACAAAGTCTGCTACATTATCAACATAAGCAAAACCAGGCAAGGTATCTGTTGTTGAGGTTTCTCTATTAAATTCAACTCTTTGGTTTAAAAGAGCAGATAATCTGTTTTTGATTTCGTTTTTATCCTCTTCTGTTGGTTCGTCTTTAATAACCACAAATTCGATTTCTCTGGTTTCATCTGCTTTATATCGCTTAGGATATTTTTTCATGTACCCATTGATTTCATCATCTGAAATGGTAATGTCACTGTCGTTAATCGTTGAAAAGGGAACAGAGACATAATCAAAACTTACCTTTTCATTTTCAAGTTTGTATTTGAATTGTGCTTCTTGTAGCGTAGTGAAGTATCCTCCACGAATCATCGAAGCATATACCTGATACTTGGCTGAAAAATTACTTTCAATCTCAATATTATTTAAACCCTCAACTTCTTGTGGGTTGTTGGTTGATTTTTTGTATTCCTTGTATTTGTTAAGATCAAATTGTCCCAATTCATTAGTGAAAAGTGGGCTAGAAGCAATATTTTGATTCATTTTTAAAGCCTCAGCTAGATGCTTCTCAGAAATTCTGATACCAAGTTTATCTGTTTCTTGAGTTAATAAAGATCTGTTCACTTCAACGTCCCATCTTTGGTTCACCGCTTGGATGGCAGTCATTCCTTCTCCTTGGGTTTCCATCATTTTAACGTTGGCGTTAAAAGGTTCGAAAGGAATGTCTGTATCATTGATGGAGCCTACGTCTCTAGGAGTTTTAGAAAAACCTCCCGTGCTGATTACATCCGTTAAAATAAACGCAAAAAGTGCTAATGCAATAATTACTATCAAGAAAAAAGATCTCTGTCTTATTTTACCTAAAATCGCCATTGTGTCTCAAATTTTTAATTCAGTTTGCGAAAATACAATTATCTGTGAAATAAAAACAAACTGTTGTTAATTATTTCGTTTTTAAACAAGTTTTAAAAAGTGATATTAAATTTTATTGAGGGTTGGAATCTTATTTTTACTTTATCGACATTAAAACGGTTTCAATCTTTTGTTGCGAGCCTTCTTCAATTTGAAATTTATACATTTCCGTCGAAACCTCATCTCCAACTTTGGGGATTTCCCCATTGATACTCACGATATACCCTCCAAGTGTAGAATAAGAATCACTCTCTGGCAACTCTAATTTATAGGTTTCGTTAAGATATTCAACTTTAAATTTAGTTGAAAATCTAAAATGGTTTTTGTCAAGGACTAGTTCTGTTAAAGATTCTTCATCGTCATGTTCGTCTTCAATTTCACCAAAAAGCTCTTCGACAATGTCTTCAATAGTCACCATACCTGAAGTGCCCCCGTATTCATCTAATACCACAGCAACACTTTTCCTTTTTTTGGTCAACATATCCAACACATCTTTGATAAACATCGTCTCTGGCACATACTCAACAGATTTGATAATCGACTTTATGGTTTTGGGGTTTTTAAACAAATCAAAAGAATGGGTGTAACCTATGATATCGTCTAATGAATTTTGAAAAACCAGCACTTTTGAATAGCCTGTTTCAATAAATTTTTGTTTAAGAATTTCCATGGTGTCATGGATTTCAACAGCTACAATATCGGTTCTAGGATTCATAACATCTCGAACTTTCACTCCTGAAAATTCCAATGCATTTTGAAAAATCTGAATTTCAGAATCGATTTTATCCATATCCTTAACTCCATCCATTTGTTCTGAAATAAAGTTACCGAGTTCCACTTTGCTGAAAAACAATTGTTCTTTGTCGCCACTAGTTTTAAAAAACACCCTAAGAAATGCATCTGAAATCCTAATAATAAACTCAGAAACCAAATATAAAAGCCAGTAAAACAAATACGCCGGCAAAACAAACAGTTTCATAGCTTCATTGGCATAAATTTGAAAAAATACTTTTGGAAAAAATTCAGCCGTTATTAATATGACAAAAGTGGAGATGACCGTTTGCAACAACAGCGATGTTACATCTGAAAAGGGAATTGAAAAACTATTTAGCCAACGCATTAATACATCTCCCATAAAAAACCCATAAACCACTAAGGCAACATTATTCCCCACAAGCATGGTCGCGATAAAACGAGAGGGATTTTGAGTGAGTTTTCCAAGTAATTTACCTGAAAAGCTATCCTGCAACTTTTCAATACCTAGATAAATTTTATTTGAGGAAACATAAGCTATTTCCATTCCAGAAAAAAAAGCTGAAAGAATGAGGCAAACAATTATGACTGTAACCTCCATGTAATCAATTATTTTTTATTTTGGTATTTTTTGTAAAACTTTCTTCTAAAAAGAAACATAAAAATGGCAAGGGCAGCAAAGAAAAACATCAGCCAAGGGTTTCTTTCTGAATCTTCCAGATTTAGAGAGCTAAAGCCTAGATAGGCAAAAAAAGCAGCAGCAAATAAATAAAAATATTGAATGTACCTGAGATATGTCATCTTGAGAAGTATTAATCTATTTCGTTGATTTCACTATAGACCTTTTGATAATTTATGATGTTAAAGTCTTTGCTGAAATCCACCCCTTCACCTGTTGAAAAACCTTTGACTGGGTCCGTAAAAGTAAACTTTTTTTCTGTAAAAAACCATTCGTGCTTTTGGTCATAGAACAATTGTTCTGTGGTCATATACTGTCCTTCATCTGAGGTCATTTTCACATTTCCTCGCAGATCTATGATATCAGTTCCAGTAAAAGTGATTGCATAATCTGACCGAATAAAACTCTTTTTTCCATCCACATCATAGAGTGTCATATCAATTCCTGTTGGAAATTCCGTAAAAGGATAAGTAACCGATGAATAATCAAGCATTTTTGGACTTATCAATATAGCCACTACCCTGCCTGAATCTGTATATTTCAGATTGATAGTATCTGCTTCTCCTGTGGGCATAAATTCAGAAAAATTAAATTTCTGAACCTCTTTAAAGTTACTTTGACATGAAAAAAAAAGTGCCACCCCACATAGGGCGACACTCTTTAAAATTATTTTATAGTCAAAATACATTGTTACAAACTAGGTACCGTAACCGATTTTCCTACCCAACATTTAAAAGGAATATTTTGTCCGGCTTTTCCAGAGCTAAATATTTCCGATCTAGATGGAGCTCTTTGTTCATAAGCATTGGCGGTTTGATCAGCTGTGGCTTTCAATCCTGAATCCACTTGACCAGCTTTCTTGGCGGTTTGTGCTGCCAACCAATAAATGGCTCTTTTGTCGAAAGGGTCATCATTACATTCATTCACACTATTGGCATACAATTGAGCAATAAACAAATAGGCTCTACCAAAAGATGGTCTTGCAGCTAATGCTTTTTCAGCATAGGCTCTTGCTTGCACTTTATTGCTGTTAGCATAGATGTTAGATGCAATGGTGTAATAAATATTCGCTTTCTTAATATTGTCCTTTTGCAAATCAGCAGATTGATTAAAGTATTCCAGGGCTTTGGTATTGTTTTTCTTGTTGTAGTAAGAAACTCCGAGGTTGTAAGCTGATTCCGCAGTTGGATTCAAGATATGCAATGCATCAGATATTTTTCCAAACAACGCATCTCCAGAACAGTTTTTTCTATCTAATCTAGCGGCAGCTCTTCTCAACCATTCTGCATCACCTTTCTTTTCTTCAAAACTCTTTTCAAAGAAAGGAATTAAACGGTCACAAGAAGCCAACAATTCTATTTTAGCGTCCATACTACTCACCACCGTTTCAATGTTTTCAAGATTCACTTCAAATCTATTAAAATCTCTTTCCTCTTTTGTAGTTAACGGTGTTCCATCTTCCTGCTTTTGAATTAATGCATCTTTTTCATCAGACATCTTTTTGGTTTCAGTTTCCAATTTGTCTGAAATCATATCATATTTATCAAAAACCTGTTGCAATTGAATGCCTTTGTTCCCTTTTTCAAAATCATCAACATAGATTTCAAAATACACATATAATGCTTGAAAATTAGTAAAGTTCTCTAAATCAGTTTTAAAAACATTGTCTAAGATTTGGTATACCTCGTCTTTAGTGCCAACATTGTTTAAAAACAAGGCCATTGCTTTTTTTACATTATTACTTCTTCCGTTATCTGGAAAATTCTTATCATATTCTCCAAATAATTTCATCAAATCTCTAACCTGAGTTTCCTTATCTTGAGGTGATTTCGCATTATCAATCATATAATTGAGCGTTTGCTCACCATAGATATATATAGCTTGATGGAAGGAAGCACAATTCTTTCTCAAATCCTGTAGATGGGAATAAGCCTCTGCATGGCTTTTCATTTTTGCTAATTCAGAATAAATGGATAGTTTTTCACCACAATCTTGTGCAGTGGCCACATACCCAAAAAATAAAGCAATTAAAAAAGTCAATTTCGTTTTCATAATCAATAGTATTCGCTGTTAATAATATTTTGATTTTACAAACCACTTATCGTTTAAGGATAAGCTTATCATGATGTTGATGTAGTTTTCTTTTACTAAGTTGGCATTTTTAGTTCCACGTGAACCTAACTCACAACCAACATTCAAACTAGACAAAGAACCTGTTACGGGAAGACTTAAACCAAAAGTTATGCCATAATTATTAATGTCTTCATCGTTGATAATGATTCCCGATTTTTCATAAAACATACCACCACGATAAACCACTCTACTCCAGTAACTTGAAAAAGAGTTGTACTTTGGAATATAATAACCTCCTAGACCAATTTTCAACCCGTTTTCAAAATCTGTATTCTCAATATCCAAAAGTCTGTTCCCAAAAGCGTCATTTTGGGTAAAAGTAAACTCTGTTCCAATTACAAACTTATTGACATCACCAAAACCAGCACCTAAAGTGAAACGAGTAGGATTTTTAATAGTTCTCTTTTCATTTCTAGTTTCCAATTCGTCTACAGGGATTTCTAAATCAATAGTCCCACCCGACTGTACTGTTGATACGGTAGAAAGATTCGTTATATTAAAGTTACTCTCAGGCTTGAATGTGGCAGAAGCAAAAAGAGTGTAGCGTTCCGTTATCTTTTTGTTATACATAGCCCCTAAATTAATCTCAGCTCCTGAAATATCAGAATTGGTCAACTCTCTGGTTCCATATTGAACACCTGTGATATATTCCACCGAACGGGTTTGTACATCTCCGAAGATATATCCAAAATCCATCCCAAAAGATAGATTTTTATTTACTTGGTAACCAACAGCTCCAAAAACACGACTGGTTCCCCCTCTTCCATTAAAAATCCTTGATCTTTGGCTGCCTTGTTCATCTGTAGACACATTAAAAAGTTTATAACCCACAGAGGTGTAGGGCATCAGTCCTATGCTGGCTCCAAACTTTCCAATCGGAATTCCCAAAGCCATGTAGTCGAAATAAGTTCTTCTAACTTCTCCACTGCTGTTTTCAGTTGCTTGAGAGGTACGATTTTGATTCATACCTACCGTAAAGGCTGTTCTGTTTAAAAAGGAATAAGAGGCCGGATTTTGAAAATTAAGGTGCAAAGAGTCTCTAAAGACTGCAACCCCCCCCATAGCTCTGTTCTCTTGTGCACCCTTAAATTTGTTTTCGCCCAAACCATAAAAAGAATAAGGGGAGGCACTGTTCTCTTGGGCATAAAAGGATAATGAACAAAAGAAAAACAGTAATAAGTATAAATGGTTATGCATGTTTTTTAAGAAAATAAAAATATCGGTTTAGGCCTTCTAACAAAAAATTTGAATGGGCAAATATGGTACTTTTTAATCTTTTAGCCAAAAAAACAGTATCACCACCCGTTAAAATTATTGTAAAGTTTTCTGAATCACCAACTATACTCTGAATCATATGGTTGATTTCGCCAATAACTCCGTTTACAACACCTGAATGCATGCTTGTAGTTGTGTCTAGACCAACAAAATCATTAATTTCTGAAGCTTCCAATTGTGGCAAGTTTGCTGTAAATTGATGCATGGCATTATATCTCATCTGGAGCCCCGGTGAAATGGCTCCCCCGTGGTATTGGTTTTGCTCATCAACAAAATCATAAGTAATACATGAACCAGCATCAATTATGAAACGATTGGTGTTTGGGAACTTCAAAACTGCAGTTGCAGACAAAATCATTCGGTCAATACCAAGTGTTTCAGGAGATTTATACAGGTTTACAAAAGGGAAAACATCATTTCGATTCACCACTTTAACGTTAATTTTCGATGCTGGAAAATGGATGTCGTTTTCGGATAAATGAGTAACACTCGAAAAAATGGCATTTTGAATTTTTGGATGAATTTTTAAAATTTTTTTCAGCACATTTTCGAGGGCATCATTGGTACAAGAATCAAAATCAACAACAGTATCGTTCTCAAATACAGCCCATTTGGCTCTCGTATTTCCGGCATCTATGGCAAGCAGCATGACTATAATTTTATCTTAGCGAAGGTACAAATTGATTTTTTTAGTTTTTCCTTTGGATAAAATAAAAATCACGTTATATTTGCACCCGCATTAGCAATGGTACCTTAGCTCAGTTGGTAGAGCAACGGACTGAAAATCCGTGTGTCCCTGGTTCGATTCCTGGAGGTACCACTTAAAGTCAGACTTAGGTCTGACTTTTTTTGTTTAAAATACTTTTGAACTTCAAAATAAATCCTATGGTTTTCCCGATTTCGGGATTGGAGGTACCACATAAAGTCTGACTTAGGTATGACTTTTTTGTTTAAAAAACACTATTTAACTTCATAATAAATCCTATGTTTCTCCCGAAATTTCGGGACTGGAGGCACCACTTAAAGCCCTAAAATCTTTAATCGATTAAGGGGCTTTTTTATGCACTATTTATACATTTCAATCTTTCAAGATTAATATCAAAAAAAAGACCTCAACTTTCGTGAGGCCTTTTTTAACTTAACTAACACAAACCATTTACTGTTTCATTAGTTTCATGGTTTTTTCTTGTTGGTAGGCGTTAATGACTTTCACCATATAAACACCTCTTGATAAATCACTGATATCAAACCTTGTATCTTGTGAAAATTCATTATTGAACGACTTCACCATTTGTCCAGTAATAGAATAAATCTCTACTTTAGATAAATTAGCATTTACCGTAAAATAATCATTGGCAGG
>JBKBOP010000055.1:0-12610 GCA_046293575.1 Flavobacterium sp.
ATAGGCCATTCACGATAAGGAGCCCAACCTTCATTATTTGAAAGTATCTCCCTAACTCTGTGTGCTATAATGCAGTCTGGAAAACTATCTGAATTTTTCTTTAATGACTCTAATAAATCGTTAGGATAAAATACATCATCATCAATCGTTACGATGCTATAATCTGGATAGTTTACAAATGAAAAATAGTATTTTTTGTGTGCTTTAAGGTTTTCACAAAAGTAAATTTCAAGGCCTTTACTTTTAAGTTTTAGAAGTTGTTCTGGTAGATCTTCTAATTCTTTTGGAAATTCCTCTTTTGACAACCATAAAACTATCTTGTTTGGCTTTTGAATTTGAGCCATAATTGATTTAATGGTGAGATGTACCCAATTTATTCTTGCCGGAAAAGAGGTCATACTTACAATGATATCCGAATTTTTATCAGTGGTCTCCCCTATAACGGGAACTTTATCATAGTAATGAAATAACAAAAATCTCAATAATTTGAATAGCCTCCAAAAAATTATGTTTCGAGATTTGTTGGATTTTATATTTTCTGACTTTAAGTAGAAATTGTAAACTTTTGAAAGCATTAATGGGTTCTGTTAGTAGTTAATGATATAAAATCATAAATTTAATTTTTTATGTAAATGTAATATTCTATAAATTTAAAACTAAGATTTACAAACTGTTTTATAAAAAGTCTCATGTCTCTTAACCTCAAGAGCTATTGTAAAATTGTTTTTCACATGTTCATTAAATAATGTGCCAGCTTCATGTAATTCTTTTGTGTCTTTAGACATCCAATAATTTAATTTATTGGAGAGGTCTAAATGATCTCCTGCCTTAAATAGATGATTTTTAAAATCTTCTAATTGGTCTGATATTCCGGGGACATTTGAACCCAACACTACTTTACTATTTGCCATAGCCTCAAGAAGTGCTACGGGTGATCCTTCACCTTTATCAAGTGAAGGTAAAACAAATAACTCTGATACATCCAAAAACTTTTTAACTGAAATTTGCCTTCCAACAAATTTAATTTTATGACCCAGACTTATATCTTCAACAAAACTTAATAATGATTTAGCATACTTATTTTGATTGTCTCCCACAATCCAAAATTCCCAATCCATGAATTGATCATGAATTTCTTTGAAGGCTTTTATAGCGATTTCAATGCCTTTTATAGGTACAAGATTTGCCACACATAGTAAAATTCTTGCCCTTGAATTTGTAGTATAATTAAAAACTAAATTGACGTCTTTAGAAGCTGGCATAAATTGCTCTAAATTGATACCCCTAGGGATTAGTTTAATTTTACTGGAATCAGAATAAAAAAGACGAATCATATCCTTATTTTGAACCACTATTTTATCTGCTAACAAAGACCTCAACTTCCATGAATTTTTAGAACTTCCACCCCAACTCATATTCTTTTTTGTAAATACCCAGCGAACCCCTGCCATTTTAGCAGCAATCGCTTCGGTATAGTTAGAGCTGTAATGAAAACTATGGATAATATCAGGTTGAATGCTTTTGAATATTCTTGATAATTTAAAACATTGGGTAAACATGCGATATACTGGCCTTTCTTTTGGCAAAAAGTCAACAATATGAATTTTAAACCCTGATGCCTTTACCGTTTTAAAAAAATCACCTTTATCGTGAAGACACATTATTTCTACTTCAAAGCGGTTGGGATGAAGACCTAATGCTAGGTTTAACAATGCCTTGCCACTTCCGGAAGTATCAAAATTAGGAATTGTATATAATATTTTGATTCTCCTCATTTTACCAATGCATATAAAGTGAATAAAGGCCACTTGTAATCGGCTTTCCCCTTTAGATGATCACTTAATAATTGTTCGACCCCTTTTCGTTGAAAACCAAAATTTTCCAAATTACCCTCCAACAATTTTTCCTGAAACTCATTCTTCAAAGCTTCTCGAATCCAAAGAGACAGGGGAATGCCAAATCCCTTCTTCTTAGTTTCCTGTGGAACTTGTTGGATCTTATTGTGCAATAGTGTTTTTAAGAGATGCTTACTCCCTTTTTGATTCGTATTTAAGGAAGGATGAAGTCTCAACGAGGCCTCAATCATCTTCTTTTGTAAAAAAGGGATTCGAACCTCAAGGGAATTTTCCATGCTGGCTAGATCTACTTTTCGTAATGTTTTCTGCATCATCCCGTAAAATTCAGCTTTCTGCATTTCTCTGAACAGTTGGATTGGGTCTTTTTTATCTTGATACTTATAAATATCCCACTCATCTGGAAAAGGTTGATTAAGAAGTTGAGGAGCTACTGAAAATAACAAATTATTCCTGAATCTTGAATGTAATTGTTCGTGTACTTTGCTTTGACTCTCTCCCAACAAGTTACTATTAAAATATCGAGTTCTGAATATATACTGGTCAAAACCATAGATTCCTTTCTTTAATAGTCTAGGGAAATGGTTAATACTGCTATTCTGAGCAATACTGTGAAATCGTTCATATCCAAAAAATAATTCATCTCCACCATCTCCACTAAGAGCTACTGTGTGGGATTGAGCGGCTAAATGGGAGACTAAAAAAGTGGGGATAACGCTAAAATCAGCCATTGGTTCGTGCAAAGATTGCATTATTTGTGGCCAGTAATCTAGAACCAACTTGTCGTCAATTTTCCACAATTTTTGTTCTAGGCCTAATGCATTGGCAAAAAGTTGTGCCCTTTCTGATTCATCGTGAATCAAACTATTAGATCCTATAGAAAAAACGGAATAGTCTCTCTTATATTTTTTGGCGTAATAGCTTATTAAAGGAGAATCAACCCCGCCAGATAAAAACCCTCCTAATGGAACATCCGACACCAATTGATCACGAACACATGACGAAAGTGTCTCCTCAACTAGAAGCAGGGCTTTTTCATAATCAATAATGTCATAACTTTGAAAATCTTCGAGTTTCCAATACTTTTCTTTAGTAATTGCTCCATTGCAATCAACAAAAACTATCTCACCCGGGCGAACCTGATGAGTGTTTTGATAAAGCCCAAAAGGAGCAGGCATAAAGTGTTGTTGCAAATATAGTCGCAGGACACTAGGATTAGCGGGTTCGTTTTTAAAGTGGGGATGAGCACATAATTGATCGTATTGACTACTTGCAACCAACACTCCACCTTTTAAACCATAAAAAAGAGGTTTGATACCCGCAAAATCTCTTGCCAAACAAATTGTAGAGGTAGCAACATCAAAAATCACTAAAGCGAACATGCCGTCAAGTTGTTCGATAGTTCGACGGATTCCCCATTCTTCGAGACAAGCTGTAATAATTTCTGTATCAGATGATCCTTTAAAATTTTTAAATTCTAATTGATTTGCTAAAGAACGTGCGTTATAAATTTCACCATTAAAGGTTAATATAAATTTTCGGGTTGGACTCCACATGGGTTGGTTACCATTTGTGCTGAGATCTTGAATAGACAACCGATTAAATCCTATTTGAAAATTTTCACTCCTGAAATATCCTTGATGGTCTGGCCCTCTTTTTTGGGACATTTGCAAAATAGCTTTAAAAGTCGCCTCAGAAGAAAGCGTTTTTTCAAAAGTAAATTCTGCCAGAAATCCGCACATTCTTAAAATTATTTTAATTTAGATAAGTAGTATATTTATTCAGTTCTTCTATTACTTCCTCCTTAGAAAAGCTGACAGGCAATAGCTTTTGATAATAATATTTTTTGCTTTTTAAATAAGGATCCACAATCTTAGAAAAATCAAACTCGATTGGAAAAATATATTGATAATGTAGTCCAAGTTGTTTTGAAATCATATAATATGTTGTAACTGCTGCATAATTCTGTAATTCTAAAACATAAGTGCCGGGTTGACAAAACAATAAATTTGTAAATCCTGCACCATGAAGCCCTGCAACATGAGTAGCTCTATAAAAATAGTCAATTTGTTCTTGAAAACTTAGATCTTCGAGCTGAATTAATTCATACCCTGCTGTAACAAATAGTGCTTCTAAAGCTGTCTGATTCAAAATATCCCTATCGGAACTTTTGCGTTTGATAAATATCTTTTTATCTCTTAACAGAGATAGATTTGATACAAGTGTTTCCTTAAAAAAATGAGTGATTTCCTTACTGATGTATGGAGCATGTTTGGCAAAATAAACTCCCTTGATGAGCCAGTAATGCTTGACTTTTACAAACCTGCAATCAGTGATAATTTCATAATCAAATTGATTTTGAAATTTATCAAGTATCCAATGATAAAGAGGGGGTGCAGTAGCGTAAATTAAAATTGTGATTCTTTGACTCTGGTGCTTAGATAAATAATAAAGCTTTAATATTCCGTCAAACCAGGCATGAAAATATCTGGCATTAAGGGCACCATTGATTAATATTACAGGTCCCTCGTATTCCCGGTAAGGAGAAACTTTGAAAAATTCGGTATCTAGTTTCATCTCAGGGTTCTTTAAGGATTGAGTGATAACATTTAGATTCATATCGACTGCAACTCCATAAGTCAAATCAATATATACGTTACTGTAAATTTCTAAGAAAGCTTCAGAACTCATCTCAGGATTTTGTTGCCAGTTAGGCATTAATTTTTGACGGTTTAAGTAGTCTGAATCATTAAAATCATGGGAATAATTGACCTGTTTAAGAGTTTGTATTTGGGCTACCTTAGAATGAGTTCGATTAACAATGTACTTTTTTCCTGAAAAAAAATTTAGAGTAGAAAAATAAATCCACTTCAGTCTTTTCTTGATGTTTTTCTTAAACGACATATAAACTAAGTATTTATTCCCTGAATTTGAGCCATGAGGTTAAACTTGGGCGAACTGACAAGTAGTGAATCAAACGAACCTTGATCTTTCAGTTTCCCAGCTTCCAATAAAAAAATGGTATCCGCATTTCTAATGGTCGCCAGTTTGTGAGCAATTACAATCATCGTTATTTTTCCCTGAAGCTCTTCTAAATTTTCTTGTAGAAGTTTTTCATTTTCTGCATCTAAGGCAGAGGTTGCTTCATCTAAAATCAGAATTTCAACAGACTTATACAACTCTCGAGCTATAGAAATTCTCTGTTTTTGACCTCCACTCAATGTTACACCATGACCACCTAAAACAGTCTGATGCCCATCCTTAAGTCTATCTACAAAATCTTCTAATAAAACATTTTTCATAACTTGTCTAAATCTTTGGAGGTTTTCCTCAGATGGGTCTTCCCAAAAACTAACATTGTTAAAAAGCGTATCATTAAAAATGATTGGGTCTTGTATTATATATCCAATTTTGTTTCTGTAAATATCTAAATTCAAGTCTCGAATGGAAATCCCGTCTATAGTAACCTCCCCATTTCTTGGATGAAATAAACCACAAATTAAATTGACAATAGTTGATTTTCCACTACCGCTGTCTCCAACTAAAGCTACCGTTTGATTCGCTGGAATCGTTAATTGGATATGGTCAAGTATATTGTGCTCCTTTTCATAAGCAAAACTTACCTGATTGAACTCAATACCATGACGGATGGTTTCGATAGGTATTAGACCTTTTTTTTCTTTTGCCTGAGTGAGCTGATTTTCAAATTGGGTTATATTTTCAAGGGATCCAGACAAACCTAAGAATGAATTGTAAGAGGACTGAACAATCATTAGAGAGGTTAGTGCTCTGTAAAAAAATAATAAACTGACAAGAACGGTTCCCAAAGAACCATGAATCACATAGACTTGAATGATAATGACAAGACAAACAATCCCTATCAATATGGGCTCACGACTTGATGATATTTTGATCCCCAAAACACTTATTCTTTTATTTATATGTTCAATTTCTTGGATAGCAGAATTTATTTTCTTTGTGAAAAATTGAATACGTCCTACTGCCTTTAGATATTTATAATAACTCAAATACTCAGTTAAATAACCAACATAGCGGGACTCATTCTGAGTTAACGTTCGAGAGGCTTGTTTGGTCTTTTGATAAAAATTTCTGTAAATGAGATGCGTCACAAGTCCACCAAAAATAATCAACATTGCAAACTTCCAATCTATAAGCAAGGCAAAAATTGAATAAATCATTACCATGAACACACTTTGTATACATGTAAAATAATTTACATATGCATTTGAAACTTTATATATTTCCAAATGAAGGTTGTTCTGTATTTCACCTACTTTATATTCAACAAATCGTTCATAAGGATACTGGCTTAAACTAGAAATTAACCGTATCCTAAGTAATTTAATAAAGTACTGCTTGACTACAATTTTAAAATATTGGCTAGCATAGGATGCTATAGCCTTCAATAAAAAAAACATAAAAAGCAATCCTAAAACTACCGTAAGAGTTAACGGGAGATTGAAACGTTGTAAGGTTTCCGTAATTACACTGAGGTTACCTAATTGATCGTGATTAGGCTCTTGACTATCATCCACCAAGTGCAATAGTGGTAAAAACATCGACAAGCCTAAGCCATCCAGAAAACCAACCAACAATCCTAAAATCAATACTACAATGACTCTGTATCGTAAATAACGATAAAAATAAGCAAGACTTTGAAAATACCGTAAAATGATTTTTTTTAAAAGTTTCAAAACATAGTAACTAATGGTCTGGATGCAAATATAATGACATTAGGTCACGAACTAGGGAGCTTGTAGTGTATTTATTTTTGGAAAAATCATGACCTGCTTGACCAAATTGTATTTTCAATTGTTCATTAAAATAAAATGATTCGATGTGGGAACAAAACTGGTGAATATCTTCTGGCGGAACTAAATAGCCGCTTATACCCTCTTGAAGTCCATACTTCACACCACCAACATCTGCCACTATCACCGGAAGTTTTAGAAATTGTGCTTCTTGAATGACCAACCCCTGGGTCTCAGCCCTATCAGTAATCTCCTCTACTCTACCAGTGTATAAAAACACATCCGAAATACCCATGTTGTAAAAAACGTCTTCTTGCGATAGAGCCCCTGCCCAATTAATAGCATCAGAAACCCCCAACTCTTGACTCAATTGTAACAATTCATTTTTCATTTCTCCTTCACCAATCATTAATAATCGAATGTTGTGATATCCCTTTTGGTATAGTAAATGTAAAATACGAATGGCGATATCTGGTCCTTTTAGTTTCATCAATCGTCCACAATAAAGCATTTGAAATAAGGAACCATCCTTTTTCATATCTAGAAAGGGCTGAAGATAATGTTGATCAAATCCTACCGAATGCACATAAACCGGTTGAAGATCTGGTTGTACTTGCATCAAAACATCCCTTAGATAAGGTGTATTTACGGTAAAAGCATCAAAACAAGAAAACATATCCTTGTAGATGTCTTTGTAGTATTCAATTTTAGATGGCGTTAAATCGGAACCATGAAAAGTAACTATAAACTTAGACCTTGTAACAATCCCTGCACGAAGAGCTCTGGTTAATTTAATGGCATTAAAACCAAAATGACAATGAATGATGTCAAACTCCTTTTTCAAAAGAAAAATAGGCATGTCCCAATATGCTTGAACCTTTTTACGGCTGCTGTTAAGCTTCATTGGATTGAATAACGATAGCAATTCAAAAAATCGAATTTGAAAAAAATAGTTAATAAAGAACCGAAATGCACCCATTACTCTCTTAATAAACGTAGCTTCGTTTTTAAAATGATAAACCACACTTTTTTCTAATTGGTAATCTGTTAAAATCTTGTGATTAACTTGGTCTCTAGACCTTTGATAAGAAAAAATGGTACAATCATATCCCAAATTTTTAACACTTGAAACTTGCGTAGCAATAAATGTTTCGGTTACAGAGGGAAAAGAAGAAACGACGTATAAAATCCGTAATGGCTTCATTGGCTAAACGTACTAAATTTTATCGGGATGTATAATTAAAATTATCTAATTTCCACTTTGAAAAATACTGTTTATTTCAAAAAACGATATCCCTTTCCAAAAAATTTATATGAAAGATACCCTATTAGAACTTTTAAAAAATGTAACAAATCAAATAATACTATGTCAAGCCAAAGAGTTTTTTTGAAATGCTCATTCCTTACTTCGGAATTATCAACTTTTAGAGAAAACTTTACAATATATAAATGCATATCTCTTAAATGTCTTTTTAAAACACTTCTTCGAGCCAAAGCATTTTGACTCAAAATATTAAATTGCTCATAACGAACTTTAAACGCGGCTTTTAACTTTTCGGGTTGTAATAGTTTTTTATTTGACTTTAGAGAAAACTCATGCTGTCGGTATAAAATAAAAGCATGTTTCAAAAAATATAATCTAGGACTAGCACACAACATTCTTAAATTAAAATCCCAATCAATCAGGATTGGTAAATCCTCTTTAAACAACTGTGGTTGCATCTTAAGAAATGAGCGACGCCACATAGGGCCACAGACATAAAACGTTACATCACCCCCAAAGTAATCTTCAATAAGATGTGAGTAGACTAAACTATTGGTTTTAATTACATCTCCTGATAGTAAATCCGTTAGGGTAACTTTCCCAATCACGGCGTCAACACTTTCATTAAAGAATTTTATGTACGATTCGAATGCGTTTGGCAATAATAAGTCGTCGCTGTCTAACCACTGAATAACATCTCCCTGACTTTGTTCAAAACCGATATTTCGACAAGCTGAGGATCCCTTGGTGCGATCTAACGGGCGTTGAACAAACTTAATTCTATTATCTTCAATATGATAACGTTGCACGACGGATAAAGTATCATCTGAACTTCCGTCATCCACAACAAGGCACTCCCAATTAGTATACGTTTGATGCAATACACTCTCCAACGTATCTCCTATCAAATGGGCACGATTAAAAGTTGGTATGATCACTGATATCTTAGGTTCTTCTCCCACTACATTTTTTTTATCACTATTGTATAGCCTGTCTTTTCATACTTACGAATAAACTTATCTCCAATAAACCTCAACAATTTTACAATACCTTTAAAAAAGAAATCGTCTCTTCGAGCCGTATAATCCTTATAGGGATTGACTCTACGATAACGATAGACTTCCTCCTCCATGATGTAAGCATCAGAAATTGTAGTTCGTGTTCTTGAATTTCCTGCTTTTTTACACAAATAATTTTTATATACTTTTGGGGGATAAGGTCGTATATGCGACAAATCATCATAGAATTCTTCCCACATCATAGGTGCAGAAATGACCATATAACCGCCCACCTTCAAACACCGATCAAAGGAAAGTAGCGTTTCATAAAACACTTCTGGACTTAAATGCTCAACCACATGGCTACAATGAATCACATCAAAAAACTCAGACTCAAAAGGTAATTCAGGCAATAAACCTTCATACACATTCGAATGTTTTTGCTTTAATGTTTCAACAGTTTTTGGATTTCCTTCGAAAAGATAAAAATCATTACGTCCGCAAAATTCAGCAAAAAAACCACTACCGGGACCTACATCCAATACTTTACTATCATGATGGATTCTTTTTTTTGCCAAATCAAAAAATGGCTCTCTGTTGTGTGTTACATATTTTAAATTCATATTACTTCCCAATTTGATTTATAAATTACAGGATAACCATTTTTAGAGGAAATAGGCCCTCCATGTTTAATGGCTCCTTCTCGTACTAAAATATTCAATGCTGTTTTATGAAAATCAAAACAGATGCCTTTAGACCCAAGCCATAAAGTTACATGATAAGAACCAGAGATAAGCGGTAAGTGTTCAATAGAGCCTTTAAGTCTATTTTTCCCTTTTTTCATGGAAAACAACTCACCCACATGACCAGAATACAATTGTAAAATAGGCGAACTGTCTGATAATCTGAATCCAACTGAAAACTCAACCGACTGGTTAATCTCAGAAAAAATATCAGCCTCAAATGCAAAAGTAGCACCTGTTGTTATCTCTGATGTAATTTCAAATTTTTCAACCTTATGGGAGGTCGATGTAGAGTCATTATTGATAAAAAGCTTTGAATGTGAAGTTTCTTCATTTTGTAAATACGTATTCACCACTTCATCAATGGCACCTTGATAAACGACTTCCCCCTTTTCAATTAAAATACCCCGAGAGCATAAATTCTTCACCGCCGCCATATTATGACTCACAAACAACACTGTTCTACCCCCGCCCTTGGAAATCTCATGCATCTTCCCAATAGCTTTTTTCTGAAATTCAGCATCGCCCACAGCAAGAACCTCGTCCACCACCAAAATCTCTGGGTCCAAATGAGCCGCAACCGCAAAAGCTAATCTTACTGTCATACCGCTACTATAGCGTTTAGTAGGGGTATCAATATAACGTTCACAACCACTAAAAGCGATAATTTCATCAAGTTTGGAAGCAATTTCTTTTTTGGTCATACCCAAAATAGCTCCATTCAGATAAATGTTCTCTCGACCAGTCATCTCCGGATGGAAACCTGTCCCAACTTCCAACAATGAGGCTATCCTTCCAGCAGATTTGACACTACCTGTTGTGGGTGAAGTCACTCGAGACAAAATTTTTAGTAATGTTGACTTTCCTGCTCCATTTTTTCCAATAATCCCTAATACTTCACCTTGCTTCACCTCAAAATTGATGTCTTTTAAAGCCCAAACATATTGACTAGTTCCCTTAACACTTCGGTCATTATTATCTCCAATCTTTATATAAGGATCCTCTTTTCCTAGAAATCTATGCCACCATCGGTTCAAATCATGACTCAAGGTACCTGTTCCTATCTTTCCCAATCGATATTGCTTGGAAAGTCCTTCCACCTGCAACATGACGGGTGCCTCAGAAAACTGATTTGGTACTGGACTAGATGACATCAATAAAACTTTTTTCAGTTCTGTTAAATAAAAAAATTCCAACAATGAAAATCAACAATGAAAATACCACACTGTAAAGCATTCCAGTTAGCGGAACTTCTCCCACTCCTAAAAAGGCATATTTAAATAAATCAAAATAAGCCGTTAATGGATTCAAATAAATCAAGAAATGATATTCCGGCGAAAGTTTTTCCAACACCAATGAAGTGGGATACACTATAGGTGTTATATACATATACAGGGAGATCCCAAAAGTAATGACAAAATTTAAATCGCGATACTTCACGGTCAACGATGAAATAATCATCCCCAGTCCAAGGGCTGTAAGAGCCAAAAGCAACATCAATAAGGGAAGAGTAAGAGCCCAAAAATTGGGTTGTATGTTGAAATCTTGTAAAATATAATAACCCAACATCGCCATAAAAAAAAGAAACTGAATACCGAACCGTAACAAATTAGACAAAGCCACTTTTAAAGGCATAACGAGTCTTGGGAAATACACTTTACCAAAAATATTTTGATTGGCTGTGAATGTTTCAGCGGTAGCTTTCAATGAATCTGAAAAGTAGAGCCACATGATGTTTCCTGCTAATACAAATAAAAAATAGGGAATTCCATCAGAAGGGATGCCTGCAATTCTACTAAAAATCACAAACTGTATAAGGGAAGTTAATAGAGGTTGCAATAAAAACCAAAGCGGACCCAATACCGTTTGTTTGTAGAATGTAACAATATCACGCTTTACAAACAAAATCAATAAATCACGGTAACGCCATAACTCACTCCAATCGATCTTCCAAAGGGAACTTTTGGGTGTAATTTCAAAAAGCCAGCGGTCATTACTACTCATGTAAATATTTAATAGTATGCTAAGCTACAAAAATAACCAAGTCGAGAAACCTAGCTACATTAAATTCAATTTTGATTGAATAAAAAACATTTTATTTATGTTTATCCATCCGATTACGAACAAACTCAATCTCTGTTTTGCCATGAGGAGCAGGTTTGCCATCATCACCCAGATTGACCATGGTAATATTATCGATGGAAATGATGGTTTCTTTATTCATCATGTTGCGAACCACGGAACGAAGTACCAAAGAAGTAGTGCCAAACTTGACCACATCAATGCCAATCTCAACGATGTCTCCTTGTTTGGCTTTGTTGATAAAATTGATCTCACTCATGTATTTGGTAACCACTTTGTGATTTTCCAATTGAACAATAGAATACAACGCTGCTTCTTCATCTATCCATGATAAAAGCTTACCACCAAACAATGTTCCATTGGCATTCAAATCCTCGGGCTTTACCCATTTTCGTGTATGAAATCGCATAGATTATTTTCTGTAAATATATCCATTCTTTACCTTAGAAAATTTAGAAATTAAAATAAAAAGCCATATGATGAAACTGCTTCTCAGAACTATCAGGCTTAATACATTATTATTAATACTCTTAAAATTTAAAAAAAATTATGACTTAATAGAATGCTCACCCATCAACTCTGTGTACGTCAATAAAAAACTTTGTTTTACAAAATTCGAAATTCTGACTTCTACCTTCTAAATTAAAAAAACCTCCCTCCCCAATTAAGGGAAAGGAGGTTCTTAGTATAAGAAAAAAGTACGTCTTACTTCTTAATCACTCTCACGGTTTGCATCTCCTCATCCTGAGTCACAACAATGTTGTACATTCCCGATGGGTAACGCTCTCCAAAAAGTTGAGTAGATAACACATCCACTCCCACTTCTTTAGTCTCCAACAATCTTCCAGTCATGTCGTAGATAGCCACTTTCACCGATTCGGTGCTGTTGGTGTACACA
>JBKBOP010000056.1:0-12516 GCA_046293575.1 Flavobacterium sp.
GCTACACGGTCACAACGAACGATACCTCCAAATATGTTGATTAAAATTGCTTTTACTGCTGGATCTTTCAAAATGATTCTAAACGCAGTTTCTACACGTTTTGCATCGGCAGTTCCACCCACGTCTAGGAAGTTGGCAGGTTCAAATCCAGCATACTTAATCAAGTCCATTGTAGCCATTGCCAAACCAGCTCCGTTTACCATACAACCTACGGTACCATCAAGGTCAACATAGTTCAAACCAACTTCTTTAGCTTCTACTTCAATGGGGTTTTCTTCACGGATGTCACGCATGTCTGCAATTTTGGCTTGTCTGAATAACGCATTATCATCAATATTTACTTTTGCATCTACCGCCATGATTTTGTTGTCTGACGTTTTCAAAACTGGATTGATTTCAAACATCGATGCATCACAACCAATGTAAGCGTTATATAAACTATCTACAAATTTCACCATTTCCTTAAAAGCATTTCCCGAAAGACCTAAATTAAAGGCAATTCTTCTCGCTTGAAAACCTTGTAAACCAACATTCGGATCAATTTCTTCGGTAAAAATCAAATGCGGTGTGTGTTCAGCCACTTCTTCAATATCCATTCCGCCTTCGGTTGAATACATAATCATATTTCTTCCTGTGGCACGATTCAATAAAACCGACATATAAAACTCCGACGTTTCACTTTCTCCTGGATAATACACATCCTCGGCAATCAACACCTTGTGCACTTTCTTTCCCTCTGCTGAAGTTTGAGGCGTAATCAATTGCATACCAATAATTTGCTCTGCAATTTCCTCCACTTGTTGCAAGTTTTTAGCCAACTTCACTCCACCACCTTTTCCTCTTCCACCAGCGTGAACCTGAGCTTTAATAACGTGCCATCCCGTACCTGTTTCAGCGGTTAATTGTTTAGCGGCAGCCACGGCTTCAACCGAATTATTAGCCACAATTCCACGTTGAATTCTAACGCCATAACTGGCCAAAATTTCTTTACCTTGATATTCGTGTATGTTCATAGTAGTATAACTTTTGTCTGTTTAAAAGTGGCACAAAAATAGTAAAGAAAAACGTTTTTGTGCTTAGTTTCGATAATTATATTTTGACTTGAAGTTTTGCATCCCTTGTATATTGGTAGCTTTGAATGATAAAAAGTTATAAATATAACAAATCGTTATTTTTTGTTATTCATGCGATATAAATTGTTTGTCAAGGATTCACAAACTACTTTTGCCAAAAATAAAACGATGAATACGCAGGAACTATTGACGCTTACAGAAACGTACGGACATCCCTTATATGTATATGATAGTGCCATTATGCAACGTCAATACGAACGTCTGCAAAAAGCTTTTTCAAAGGTGGATAGCCTTCAAATTAACTATGCTGCCAAAGCTTTGTCAAATATATCGGTATTGAAGTTTTTTCAAACCTTAAACTCAGGGTTGGATACGGTCTCCATTCAGGAAGTGCGACTCGGACTCGAAGCAGGGTTCTCACCCGAAAAAATAATCTACACCCCCAACGGGGTTTCTATGGAGGAAATTGAAGCGGTGGCTCAACTAGGTGTACAGATCAACATTGATAATCTATCGATTTTAGAACAGTTTGGAACGAAACATCCAAACATCCCTGTATGTATAAGAATCAATCCGCATGTCATGGCAGGTGGAAACACCAACATATCGGTAGGTCATATCGATTCTAAATTCGGAATTTCGATTCACCAACTCCCTCACTTATTGAGAATTGTAGAAAATACCGGTATGCATATCAATGGAATTCACATGCATACGGGCTCAGATATTCTCGATATCGAAGTGTTTTTATATGCTGCTGAAATTCTTTTTGATACGGCAAAACATTTTAAAACCCTTGATTTCATTGATTTCGGTAGCGGATTTAAAGTGCCCTACAAAAAAGATGATATCCAAACGGATGTAGAAGAACTAGGTAAAAAACTTACAAAGCGATTTTTACAATTTGAAAAAGAATATGGCAGACCGCTAACCCTAGCTTTTGAACCTGGTAAGTTTCTAGTAAGCCAAGCAGGTTATTTTTTGGCTAAAGTAAACGTTGTCAAGCAAACCACTTCCACTGTTTTTGCCGGTGTAGATAGCGGATTCAATCATTTGATGCGTCCGATGTTGTATGGTTCATTCCACCACATTGAAAATCTTTCCAACCCCAAAGGGAAAGAACGGTTCTACTCCATTGTAGGTTATATTTGTGAGACCGATACCTTTGCTAACAACCGCCGAATTGCTGAAATTACTGAAGGTGATATTTTGTGCTTCCACAATGCTGGAGCGTATTGTTTCTCCATGGCATCCAACTACAATTCTCGATACCGTCCGGCAGAGGTGTTAATCTATAAGGGCCAAGCCCACTTGATTCGGGAACGGGAAACGTTTGATGATTTATTGCGGGGACAAAAACTTTTAAATTTTGAAATTCCTGTTGAAGTGTAACGATATTTCTACTATTTCTTGATACTTCATATTTAATCTTGCCTTAACCAGAGCAACGAAAAAATATTTCTACATTTGAAAAAATCAATTTTTCAAAATGAACAGAAGAAAATTTTTCCGAAACGGAGCCTTGTTAACCACAGGAACCGCTCTGTTAAACCCCTTTGAAATTGTTGCAGGGAATACTCATAAACCCGTAATTTCCGCTTGGAAAAAAGCCAAAAACATCATCATGTTGGTCAGCGACGGTATGAGTATGGGTACGCTCACAATGGCGGATATATACCTCCAGCGTCAAACCGGAACAGGTTCCAACTGGCTCAACTTGTACCGCGAAAATAAAGTTTCTCGTGGGGTTATGGATATGGCTTCGGCTTCTTCCATTGTGACTGATTCCGCAGCGGCAAGTTCTTCTTGGGGAAGCGGATACAGAGTGAAAAACGGTGCTTTGAACATAGGAGTGAATGGAGAAGACTACCTCCCCATTTGGCAAAAATTCAAAAAAGCTGGAAAAATGGCGGGATGTGTCACCACCGTTCCAATTACGCATGCCACCCCAGCCGGATTTTGTGTGAGTAGTAAAAGCCGAAACAGTCAGGCTGAAATTGCTGAAAAATACCTTGACATCAACTTTGATGTTATGATGGGGGGAGGTCAACAATATTTTGATCCAACACAACGAAAAGATAAAAAAGACCTATATGCAGCCTTTTCCAAAAAGGGGTATCAAGTTGTGAAAACCAGAAGTGAAATGCTGGCAGCCCCAACCAATAAACCTTTGTTGGGTGTTTTTTTCGAGGACGGACTTCCCTATAGCATTGACAGAAAAAATATCAAAGACCAGTCAAATGCCGTGCCTACTCTGGCTGAAATGACTTCCAAAGCTATTGAAAAAATGAAGCAACATCCCAATGGCTTTGTATTGCAAGTTGAAGCCGGAAAAGTAGACTGGGCAGCACACGCCAACTGTATTGGGGGGTTGTTGTTTGACCAAATTGCATTTGATGAAGCCGTTCAAGTAGCCATGGATTTCGCGGAAAAAGATGCAAATACCTTAGTGATTATAACCACCGATCATGGTAATGCCAATCCGGGTCTTGTGTATGGAAAAAAAGCAGATGATAACTTTGATAACTTAAATAAATTCAAGCATACCAATGAATGGATTTTAAATGGAATCACTTCCAATTCAACGGTATCCCAAATTAAAGAAAGAATTGAATTTGCCAACGGGTTTATTCTTGAAAATGAAGAAGCTCAAACACTTCTAATGTATTACAAAGGTCTAGAAAAAGGGGATGACGGTTTATATAATTACAAAAAACTTCCCTATAAAACCTTTGCTGAAATGCAATATTCTAGAACTTCCGTTGGATGGAATAGCACTGACCACTCTGCAGATTTCACCGAAATCGCTATGTTTGGTCCGGGTAGTGAAAACCATAAACCTTTTATCAAAAACACCGACTTACATTATTTTATGTTAGCTGTTGCTGAGGTAGAGAATAAATTTTAAAACTAAACGATCATAAATGAAGGGTGTCATCGCACCCTTTTTTTGATTCATATTGAAAGAAATATCTTTTATATTATATAAAATAGTGTATTTCATCGAAAATATTTGCACTACAACGATATTTGTTACACTTTTGGTCTGTCAAAATGAATGACCTATTTAATAAAATGGTTTTTGCCCCAAATTACCAATAACCATGTTAACCTACAAAGATGGTAATTTCCCCAAGTTACCATGACCGTGCGAAACCACCTTGTGCCCCAATGCAAGGTGGTTTTTGTTTTAAGGTAATTTTGAATTGAGCCAAGTGGATATTTTCTTGGCACCTTGTTGATTTAAATGATCAGGGTCATAAAAATCCTCCTCTTCAACCCCATCAAATTGCAGCAAATTAAAATATATTGTCCCAGAGGTTGAAGCAAAAGCTTCTAATTGCTCATGTATGAGTTGCCATTTTTGGATATTCATTTGTTGATAATAACGAGGAGAAACTGGTAAAGAAACAAGAATCAGCTGAGTGTTTTGACTTTTACATAGTTCTGAAATGTTTTTAAGTCTTTCTAAATTTATCGAAAAATCCAGTAATCCGTCTTCATGTCGAAGTCCAAGATGTTGGATACTTTCGTCGGTAAGGGTTATATTTTGTCCAATATAATCATTTCCAAAACCATTGAGATTACAATTTACAAGGGTGCCTTTCTTGATGGCCTGTTTCATAAAACGCCACGTATGCTTCCATTCACGTGTCAAAGCTAGACTATAACGTTTTGGGTCCCAAGGCGTCATTTCAGAATCGGTGATGTCCATAAAAGCATGATAATAATACCTTCTGAACACATCTTCGGCAGTGAAATCTTTTTGAGATAAAGTGAAATAGGAAATATTAAGAATCAGAGAGTGAACATTTTTAAAATCGGGAAGATGTTTTTGCAATACTAATTCTTCAAAATACAACGTTTGACTCACTTGGGATAAATTATAAGTAGGCATCTCAAAATAGTCAGGATTTAAGCCATATAAGGCATGGGAATTACCACTGATTAAAACTTGGATGCTGTCTTTTATTACTGAAATCCTATCACTTTTTTCAGAATAATTATTCGGAATACATCTGTAAAAAAGTTCTATTGTGAGCCAAATACCCAAGAGTATCAACCATATCCAACTGTATTTTTTTAAAAATTTCATTTTTTTAGGGCTGTTAGAACTGGATTTCTGAAATGCACAATAAGTATCATGAAATACATAATATAGGTAAAAGCATAGGCTTTCACCATCCCTTCTGCTCCACTTTGCGATGTAAAATACCAGCCTAATACTAAAAGCGACACAAACGAAATGGTTTCCGTCACTAAATAAGCCTTCACCATTTTTTTGGCATAAAATTCATATCCCAATATGATAGCTGCTGCTTTAAAAAAATCGCCAATTAGTTGCCACATAAACAAATCACCCATTTTGAGAAAGTCGGCACTAAATAGAATTGAAATAATAAAATTTCTAAGGATAAATAGAATGATTAAAAGCAGTGCAAATACAGGTAGTACTTTTTTATAATAATCTAAAAACACCGCTCCTGTTTCATTCAAAGTTAGTGACTGAGCGAGACGAGGTAGAAAATACACCGTTAACAAGGTGGATACCAACATCATATAATACGTTGAAAGTCGGAGCATTCCCTCCCATTGTCCGGCTTCATTTAAACCATAGACATCGATGAGATGATTTCTTAAAAAGAGATATACCAACGGACTAATAATGGCGGTAAATAATGCCATCACTGTAAACGAAAACAACTCCTTAATCCATTTGAATTTAAAATCTTTAAAATATAAACTCTTCCATATGGGAAACTCTTTATTCAAAAAATAAAAGGACACGCCAAACAAAAGTGCTGGTGTTATGATTATGGAAAGTAAAGCACCGAGAGTGTACAACTGAGTAATCAGCAGAACCGTCACCACTACTCCAATAAGATTTCCGATAATTTGTGTGTAAATGACTTTTTGATAATGTCCGAAACCATTCAATACAGAAATTAAAACGATGGACAACGCTTGCCAAGGAAGCGTAATTGCAAAAACCTTTATGACAATTTCATACGTGCTATTCGGTTGAAAAACTTGACCTGTCCAATAGGAAGCCAATAGAAATAACACACCACTTAGCATTAAAGCAACAAACATAACGCTATAAAACACAGTTGCAAAAAACGATTGTATAGTGTCTTTATCTTTTTGGTGAGCAGAAACAAATCGAATGATTCCGTTTTGAAATCCTAGGTTACTGATGCTCTCAAAAAGGGCTACAAAATTCCGCATGTTTCCCACCAACGCCATTCCTGAAGGCCCCACAAATAAAGCAATTACTTTGGAGGTAATTAATCCTGTGCCAATTTTAAGGAGTACACTCACACTGTTCAAAGAAGAAATTCTAAACAAAGAGGATTGCCTTATGTTTTGAAGTCTTAACAATTAGAATGAATTAAGGATTTCAATGACGGTTTCAATTTCATCATCGGTATGCACAGGACTCATGGGTAAACTCAATACTTCCCTATGAATTTGTTCAGTAATCGGAAACTTCAAATGGTTGAATTCCGGCAACGCTTTTTGTAAATGAGGAGGAATTGGATAATGGATGGCTGTCTCTACACCACATTTCAATAAGTGTTTTTGAAGCTCCACTCTCCTTTCGGTTTGGATGACAAACAAATGAAATACGTGGTTTTCACCTCCGTCATACTTTGGCAGTCGAATTTCTGGATGATGAATACCTCGGATATATTTTTGAGCAATTTGACGTCTACGTTCATTTTCAAAGGGAAGATGATGTAATTTCTTTCTCAGTATAGCAGCCTGCAGTTCATCCAAACGCGAATTATATCCTGAATATTCAAAGTTGTATTTTTCGGTCGCACCATAATTTCGTAGGCTTTTTATTATGGTTGCTAATGGAGTATCTGAAGTGGTAACGATACCGCCATCTCCCAGAGCTCCAAGATTTTTGGTGGGATAAAAGCTAAA
This sequence comes from Flavobacterium sp., assembly GCA_046293575.1. Classification (GTDB taxonomy): domain Bacteria; phylum Bacteroidota; class Bacteroidia; order Flavobacteriales; family Flavobacteriaceae; genus Flavobacterium. Next base: position 7,008 of record JBKBOP010000056.1, read on the forward strand.
AGCAGCGGCATCACCGAAAGCTCCAGCTTTATTGCCATTTTGATTATAGGCACCATGAGCCTGTGCGGCATCTTCAATGACCAACCATTGATGTTTATCAGCTAAATTACCAATCATTTGCATGTCCACTAATTGACCATACAAGTGCACAGGAATGATGGCTTTAGTCTTGGATGTGATAGAGGCTTCAATACTTTTTTGAGTCATCAGAAATTCACCAGGAGTGGCATCTACCAAAACAGGTGTGAGTCCTGCATTTTTAACAGCTAATGTGGTAGCAAAAAAGGTGTGGGCTGGCACCAGCACTTCGTCACCTGCTTGAAGCTTGCCTAATTCTATATAGCCCTTTAAAATCAAAAGCAAGGCATCCAAGCCCGTTCCGGTGCCAATAGCGTATTTTGTTCCGCAAAAAGCTGCAAATTCTTCTTCAAATAATTGGGTTTGTTGACCTAATATGAATTGACCTTTTTGAAGCACTTCTGTAAATACCTCTTGAAGTTCCATTTCATATTTTCTATGAAGCCTATTCAAAGGAAAAAAAGGAATCATATCAAGACATTATTTAGTAAAACATAGTTAGAAGTCTTCACCCTATAAACGTCTTGAATGACTGAGGCAGCACCAAATGACTGTTTCCAATAGGACAACCCTTCGTTCAGTTTTCTGCCGTTTTGTTCATTAGAAATGCCAAAATCAAACCAACGATGATGAGGAAAAACTTTGGTCATTAAATGGTAATGCAATCCATCAAGACTTCCCGTTTCGTTTTTGTTTTCATTTGAAGCAATATATTGTGAATGAACTACATTAGGAGTGATAAATAGAAGTGTTCCAGCAATCATTTCTGCACCATCATAAACAGTGAAAAGTTGGATGTTTTTAGGGAACCTTTCCATTAGTTTTTGCATTTCCACAACAGAGTGAACTGGACTAGCTTGGTGTTTTTTCTGCAAGGTGGGTATCAGTAATTTTTCCCAGAAATCAGTAACATTCCATTCTTGTTTAAAAAGTAAGGAACAGTTCTCAGCTCTTTTGACACCCTCTTTTCGGTCTTTGGACAACGATAGCTTTTGGGTCAAATCGACTACTGCCAAAGCATCTCTGCGAATTAAATTTGCTTCTGCATTGAAAAGAGCATAAGCTAAGTCTTGAGAGGGATACTCGGGATATATTTCAGGAAGCATTTTTAAAGTCAAAAAACTTATGTTATTTTGATGTAAATACTCCAAAACTTCTTTAAATAATTGAAGAATGGTGGAAAGTTTTAGTCCTTTTTTCCAAACCAACCCACCATAAGTAAGTCCTAAATGAGAAAAGACTTCTTGGTCTTTAATATGTGCTGGCAAAACGGCAACTAATTTAGTATCCTTATAAATCATCAATGAAAAATCCTCATAACGATCAGCATGGTATTCCATAAAATCCCTGTGAAAGAGAAAAGTAGCATTCACGGCATTCTCTATAAAGTCGTTCCAGAGCGTTGCTTCTGTTCTTTGATATTTTAAAACAGTGAATGAATTCAAAGCTTGAGGTTGTAAAAAAAATGTATCTTTAATGCCATTTTGGCCATTTTCATGAAACGAAAATACAACATTTTTGTTATTCCTTTTATAAGTCTTTTTTCTCTCAACGTTTTAGGACAGGACATCTCATTGTACCAGCAGTTTAACGGCAGGTATGATTTTACTTTTATTGGCAATACCTTGAATACAGGAGAAAATAATGTGCAAGCAGTTCTGGAAATTTTAGATTCATCAGCTGCTGAACTAAGTCTTTTACCAGGACAAACTCTTGAAAAGGCTTATTTGTATTGGGCGGGAAGTGGCACAGGAGATTTTGAAGTTGAATTAAACGGAGAAATCATTAAGGCTGAACGCACATTTGGAGTTTCACAAATAGTATTTGGAAGTCCGAGAGATTTTTTTGCTGCATTTACAGATATCACTGATTTCGTCAATGAAAATGGCTATGGCACGTATACCTTTTCAGGTTTGGATTTAAGTGCTTTTCTTCCTCAACATTTTATAGGTAGAACCAATTTTGGGGGTTGGGCCATCTTGCTAATTTATCATGATGAATCATTGCCTTTGAACCAAATCAATGTGTATGATGGACTTCAAATTGTTCCTCAAGTTATCAATATTTCTTTAAGCAATTTGAATGTAATTGATAATGATGATGCCAAGATTGGATTTATTGCTTGGGAAGGCGACTCACAATTATCGGTAAACGAAAACCTTACCATTAATGGAAATATCCTAAGTCAGTTGCCTCTCAACCCTCCCAACAATGCTTTTAACAGCACAAATAGTGTCACTGGGAGCACTACGCTTTATAATATGGATTTGGATATATATGACATTCAAAACTTCATACAACCTGGAGATACTAGTGCCGAAATACAATTGACTTCTGGAGCCGACCTCGTCATGATTAACACAGTGATTACCAAACTCAATAGTCAAATTCCGGATGCCATTATTACGTTGAATAATTATGAAATTGCCTGCGGGAGTTTAGATCTAATAATTAACTTTACAGTGACCAATCTGGAAACGGCCACGAATCCTTTACCTGCTAATACCCCTATTGCGTTTTACGCTGATGAAGTGTTGGTGGGACAAGCTCAAACGCTTTCTGATTTAGCTGTGGGTGCTTCTGAATCTCAAACAGTTTTCATTACTCTTCCCGCTACTACTCCGGAATTGTTCACTTTAACTCTTTCAGTGGATGATATAGGTGATGGGACAGGCATCGTGATTGAAATTAATGAAGACAACAATCGAGATGAAGTATTGATTGTATTACCCCTACTTCCTAAACAAAGGCAGCTACCCACTATCAGTAACTGCAATCAAGGATTTGGATTTGCTGTGTTTGATTTTTCAGAATACTATGAGTTATTGAGTCAAAATGGGTTGTTTGAAGTGCAGTTTTTTAATAATGAAGCCGCTGCTCTTGAAGGTAATTTTCCAATTATCCCTTTCAATTCTTACACTAATGAAACCAATCCTGAAGCTATATTTTATAAAATTACACATCAATCAGGTTGTTTTATTATTGGACAATTTGAAATTCGAGTACGGAATTGTCCACCCACCATTTATAATTGGATTTCTGCTAATGGAGATGAAAAAAATGACCACTTCATCATTGAAGGTCTCGAAAATATCTTTGAAAACTTTGAGTTACTTATCTATAATCGTTGGGGAAGACTGCTTTGGAAAGGCGACAAATCCAATCCACGTTGGAGCGGAGAAGTAACTCAATCTGGAAAATTATTTGGAAATTTCGTTCCATCAGGCACCTATTATTATGTCTTAAATCTCAATGATTCAGATTATCCAGAACCCTACATTGGATATGTGTATATTACTTACTAACTGGAGCAGATAAAGCGGGCAACGACCAATGAAATTTAACAGCTAATAGTCTAACAGCTATAATTATGAATGATGTGGCTACATAGACTATGTCATCTGGCAGGTTGTAGTATCGGAGTGCAAAAAACACAAGACCACCCAGTATACAAATGGTTGCATAAATTTCCTTTCTAAAAACAACTGGGATTTCATTACATAAAATATCACGAATTACACCACCAAAACAAGCGGTCATGGTTCCTAAAACAATACAAATCACAGGATGTAAATGAAACTCAAGTCCCTTTTCCAATCCAATAAGTGTAAATACACCCAATCCAATAGTGTCGAAAAGAAATAAGGAAACCCTTAATTTGTCAAGTTTTTTTCTAAAGAGAACAGCTAAAAAAAAGCCAAGAGTAATCACATACACATAATTCAAGTCTTGCATCCAACCCACTGGGTTTCTTCCAATAAGCATATCTCTTAAAGTTCCACCTCCCACAGCAGTCACAAAAGCGATAATAAAAACGCCAAAAGGATCTAGCCTTTTGTGAAGACCTGTCAATACTCCTGAAATGGCAAAAGCCATGGTTCCGACTAAATCTAAAATGTAAAATAAAGACATCTTAATTCATAGTTGATTAAAAACAATTCCAAGGTAAAATTAGTTGTTTAAATTCATTAAAGAAATCATGAATTAAAAAAATAACACTTCGTCGATATTAATTACATTTTAACGTTTTTTTTTAATTTTTTTATTAAATTTTAAGAACTGTTTGTAATTTTAATATAGGATTCATAGTAAACAATCCAAAACTTAAATTAATGATTTCTAAAACTTTAAAAATGAAAAAACTTTTTTTATTGAGCATTTTCAGTATGATTTTCTTCGCTTGTAGCGAAGATGCTCTAAACGATTCCAAAACTCAGGAATTAGACTTTGGTTCTGCTTTCAGAACAACATCAAATTGTAATTTTGCTGAGTATGATTTATTAGCTGGTCAACATATTGTTGCCGGTAAAATTACCGTTGAAGCTGATTCAGAAAATTTGTATGTAACCTACACCACAACAGGTGGTTGGTTGCTGACAGAAGCTCATCTTCACGTAGGACAAACCATTCCGCAAAGAAATGGAAATCCAGTTCCAGGACAATTTAAATATAAAGCTAAATTCAATCCTGCCGTTTCTTCTCACACTTTTACAGTTCCGAGAAGTGAAGCGGGGTTTGTTAATGATTGTACCAAAATTGCTACGCACGCAGTTGTTTCAAAAACTAACAACGACATAACTCAAACTGAAACTGGTTGGGCTGGTAATATTGAATTTAGTGGTGCTAATTGGGCAAGATATTTCGAATTTTGCATTGAATGTGTTGATCCTCCATTAGGGTGTGAAACTGCATTTTTAGTTGGAAATAATACCTTCCAATCTTTACAAATAGGTCAAAGATGGGGTTGGGCTCAATACTTTAATAGCGGTGATGGGGTTTATATGTTCCCATTCCATGCTGCTGCAGGTCAGAATAACTTAAACAATGGTTACCAAGCAGGTAATGTTGTTGTTCTAGTTAGTGGAACTAACGTTAATGTATCTATCAATTTATTTGACGGCGTTAGCCTTGATGAATATCATGTTTATGTCTCTGACAATGTTCCTACAACCACGGCTCCTGGACAATACAGTAACTTTACAAATGGAACTTTTCCAGATTTCACTTATAGTGGTGATGGTAACTTCTGGCTTATTGTTCATGGTGTTGTTTGTACAGAATAAATTTTTGAATATTTTTTTCAACTATTATTAAAAGGGGCTTCGGCCTCTTTTTTGTTTGAATTCAACTTTAATGAAGCTAGACTTATTACTATATTTGCACTTCAAAAAAAAGAACAATGCGAATTTCCTATAATTGGATCAAACAGTTTTTAAAATTAGAAAAAACTTCTGCTGAAATTGCTGAGATTCTAACAGATTTAGGGTTGGAGGTTGAAGGTGTTGAATCCTTTGAAAGTATTAAAGGTGGACTCAAAGGCGTGGTAATTGGCGAGGTACTCACTTGTGAGAAACACCCAGATGCCGATCGATTAAAAATCACCACGGTTGCAATTGGCAATGGAACTATACTACCCATTGTTTGTGGAGCT
>JBKBOP010000057.1:0-6420 GCA_046293575.1 Flavobacterium sp.
CTTAAAGTCTGAGTGAGAAATTTGGGAAACACCTCCCCTAATTCAACCGAAGAAGTACACGGCACATAAGAAGTTTTTGGAATATCCGAAGATACCTTTTGTTGGGTAAAATCGACCATTCGTTGAGCGGGAACTCGTTGGGTTTCTCCCGCCAACTTCCAAGCTTTTTGCTCGATGGTTTTTTGAAATTCCATACCCGCAAGTGGTCCAAATCGTTCAAAAGGTTTAAAATCTTCTAGTTTTAATTCCACTACTATTCCAGAATTGGCAGTCGACTGATCTCGCTTTGAAGGCGACCAACCATTCGTCACCACTTCACCCGGACTCGTTGCACAAGGAGCAATCACGCCACCCGGGCACATGCAAAAGGAATACATTCCTCGTCCATTGATTTGTTTCACGATACTGTAGGGTGCAGGAGGTAAATACTCACCTCTCAAATCACATTTGTATTGTATGGTGTCTATCAATTCTTGTGGGTGTTCTGCTCTAACTCCCAAAGCAAAAGGTTTTGCCTCTATGAAAATTGATTTTTGATGTAATAATTCGAAAATGTCTCGTGCGGAGTGTCCTGTAGCTAAAATCACCGCATCACTTTCAATGGTATCACCTTTTTGTGTGACAACTCCTTTAACAGCTCCTGATTTAATAATAAAATCTGTAACACGTGTTTCAAACATGACCATTCCCCCACAGGCAAGGATTTTCTCTCGAATATCTTGGATGATTTGAGGCAATTTATTAGTTCCAATGTGCGGATGGGCTTCTATTAAAATATCTTCAGAAGCTCCAAAACCTACCAATAGTTTCAAGATTCGATCCACATCACCACGTTTTTTTGAACGTGTGTAAAGTTTCCCGTCAGAATAGGTTCCAGCACCACCTTCGCCAAAACAATAGTTGGAATCTTCATCCACTATATAATCGCGGTTGATGGCTTTTAAATCCCTTCTCCGGCCGCGAACATCTTTACCTCTTTCAATAATAATAGGTTTAATTCCCAATTCAATAAGTTGTAAAGCGGCAAACAAACCTGCAGGTCCGGCTCCCACTATGATAACCTCACGTGCATTTCGAACATCTCTGTATTCAGGAAGATCAATTGATGTCTTTAAAAAAGTTTCGTCTTTAAAAAACACCAACATTTTAAGATTGATTTTAATGCTTTTTTGACGTGCATCGATGGAGCGTTTCAAAACACTTAAAAACTGTAGGTCACTTAAAGGAGTTTGAAGATGTTTTGCTACAGTCTCCTTGAGTGATAACTCATGGGCAGCAATTTCAGGTGAGACTTGAAGAAGAATTTCTTTCGGCATGGCACAAAAGTAGAAAATATGAAACAGAAAACTGGGAAGCTTTATAGATTCGCTTTATTTTTGCACAAAAAAATATGAGCAAGTTTATAAAACTCATTTGGGATTTTCGAGGACCAGCAGCTGCTAAAACGGCTGAACATCATGAAATTCATTTAAAAGAGTACATCAAAATAGAAAAAATAGCCGTGACAGAAACTGGATTTGAAATCTATGGAGAATTCCAAGCCGTTGCTTTTATGATAGTGCCTGATTCATTAATGATTCAAGTGAGAGATGCTCTAAAACCTCATAGGGGTGAATATTATGAGGAAAAATAACTTAAAACTTATGCCTAATCATTGAACACTAATTCGCCACTTCAGAAATAAACTTAATTCGCATAAGTCGAAGTTCTTCAAAATCAAAATCTCCTTCAAATTCTTTTAAGGCATCCTCAATTTTATCAGATTCAGAATCCATAAAATAGTCAAAAATCTCTTCTTGTTGATCTTCGTCCAAAATATCATCAATCCAATACTTGATATTTAGTTTTGTGCCAGAATATACTATTTGCTCCATTTCTTTTAATAAGGCATCCATTGTAAAACCTTTGGCTTTAGCAATATCTTCAAGTGAAAGTTTCCTATCTATGTTTTGAATGATATACAACTTATTAGAAGAGTTGGCTCCCGTGGATTTTACTACCAAATCATCGGGTCTGATAATGTCATTTTCCTCCACATATTTAGCAATAAAATCTACGAAGGGCTTCCCGTATTTTTTGGCCTTTCCTTCCCCTACTCCATGAACATTGCTAAGTTCCTCAATCGTAACTGGATATTTTAAAGCCATATCTTCCAATGATGGATCCTGAAAAACCACAAATGGCGGAACCCCATGTCTTTTAGACTCTTTCTTCCTCAAATCTTTCAACATCGACATCAGAGCTTCATCGGCAGTTCCTGATGAACGAGAAGCGGAAATGATACTATCATCATCTTCTTCTTTGTACTCATGATCTTCAGTCATCATGAAAGAAACCGGATTTTCAAGAAACTTTTTACCGGCATCTGAAAGCTTTAAAATGCCATAGGTCTCAATGTCTTTATTTAATAATCCCCCCACTAAAACCTGACGAATCAACGCCATCCAATATCGCTCCTCTTTGTCAACTCCGATTCCAAAAACGGGTAAAGTATCTGCTTTGTGTGATTTTACCGTAGCATTCACTTTACCTAAAATAACAAAAACGATTTCTTTTGATTTAAACAGCTGGCGGGTTTCTTTTACAGTCTGAAGAAGTTTCACCACCTCATCTTTTGCTTCAATTTTAGTTTTTGGGTTTCTAACATTGTCATCCATATCGCCACCCTCACCCGTCTCATTATCAAATTCTTCACCAAAATAATGAAGTAAAAATTTCCTTCTCGAAATGGAAGTTTCAGCATAAGCCACCACTTCTTGCAATAAGGCAAAACCAATTTCTTGTTCTGCGACAGGCTTCCCAGACATAAATTTCTCAAGCTTTTCAACATCTTTATAAGAGTAGTAAGCCAAACAATGGCCTTCACCTCCATCACGTCCGGCACGTCCGGTTTCTTGATAATAACTTTCTAAAGATTTAGGTATGTCATGGTGAATTACAAATCTCACATCTGGTTTGTCAATACCCATTCCAAAAGCAATAGTAGCCACGACAACATCAACATCTTCCATGAGAAACATATCTTGGTGCTTTGCTCGGGTTTTAGCATCTAAGCCGGCATGATAGGCCACAGCACTAATGCCATTCACCTGAAGTACTTGGGTGATTTCCTCTACTTTTTTTCGGCTTAAACAATAAATAATACCTGACTTACCTTTATTAAGTTTGATAAATTTGATGATATCAGATTCTATGTTTTTTGTTTTAGGTCGAACTTCATAATACAAATTCGGACGATTAAAAGAAGCTTTAAAAAGCGTAGCTCCTGAGACATCTAAATTTTTCAGGATATCTTCCTGTACTTTAGGAGTGGCAGTTGCAGTAAGTCCAATCACGGGCACATCGCCTAATTGCTTTATAATATTTCTTAAGTTTCGGTATTCTGGTCTGAAATCATGTCCCCATTCAGAAATACAATGGGCCTCATCAATAGCTACAAAAGAGATAGTGACGGTCTTTAAAAATTCGACATATTCCTCTTTAGCTAATGATTCCGGAGCAACATATAATAATTTAGTGACACCACGAACGATGTCTTGCTTCACATTATTTATTTCTGTTTTAGTCAAAGATGAATTCAAAACATGAGCCACTCCATTTTCTGAAGAAACACTTCTAATAGCATCTACCTGATTTTTCATCAAGGCAATCAAAGGGGAAACGACAATAGCTGTTCCCTCTTGAATTAAAGCTGGCAATTGATAACAAAGTGACTTTCCACCGCCAGTGGGCATAATTACAAAAGTATCCAATTGATTTAGGATACTTGTGATTACTTTTTCTTGGAGTCCTTTGAATTGGTCAAAACCAAAATATTTTTTCAGCTCCTTATGAATATCAAATTCGTTGGTCTTCATTCCTATTCCTTGGGTATTTTAATTAAATTTGCATCCATAAAGATACAACTTTCTTTTATTCATACAAATTTATAAACAAAGACAATTGTTGAACTCAGAACAAATCTTATCGATTGCCAAAAAAACCATTAGCTCTGAAAGTCAGGCAATTGAAAATCTATCCAGCTTATTAACGGAAGATTTTGCTAAAGTAACTTCATTGATCTATCAATCAAAAGGTAGGCTGGTGGTCACAGGAATTGGGAAAAGTGCCATTATTGCTCAAAAGATTGTGGCCACATTCAACTCTACTGGGACGCCTTCTGCTTTTCTGCATGCATCCGAAGCTGTGCATGGTGATTTGGGTATGGTCCAACCTGATGATATCGTGATATGCATTTCTAAAAGTGGTAATAGCCCTGAAATAAAAATTTTAGTACCTATTTTAAATCGGTTCGGAAATGCATTAATTGCCATAACCGGAAATTTAACTTCATTTCTTGCAAAACATGCTCAGTATGTTTTAGATACCACTGTTGCCTCTGAGGCGTGCCCTAACAACCTTGCACCCACCAACAGTACGACAGCACAATTAGTCATGGGCGATTGTTTGGCGGTGTGTTTGATGGAAATGAGAAAATTTAAAAGTGAGGATTTTGCTAAATACCACCCTGGAGGAGCTTTAGGTAAAAAGCTGTTGTTACGAGTAAAAGATATGTTAGACACCACTAGAAAACCAAAAGTCAATCTAGAGGCAGATATAAGAACAACTATCTTTGAAATTTCTGAAAAACGATTGGGTGTTACTGCTGTGGTTGAAAATAATAAAGTGTTAGGTATTATTACAGATGGTGACATTAGAAGAATGTTGAGTGAAAATGAAACCATTACCGGTATCAAAGCTGCAGATATTATGTCTAAAAACCCAAAGACTATTGGCCCTGAGGACATGGTAGTAGAAGCTTTAAACATCATGGAAGACTTTTCCATTACACAACTTTTAGTGGCTGATCATGGTGAATATTTAGGTGTGATTCATCTACACGACATTTTGAAAGAAGGTATCGTATAATGGGAAAAAAGGAACAAAAAGAAATGTCTTTTTTAGACCACCTTGAAGACCTCAGATGGATGCTGGTGAGAAGTAGTATTGCTATCTTAATTTTCACCATATTAAGTTTATTCATTAGTGATTTTATTCTCAATAAAATTATTTTTGGTCCCACAGAGCCTGAATTTATCACCTATCGATTTTTTTGTAAAGTTACCCAGTTGTTTGGTATTGAAGGAGCTGAGATTTGTAACGCCACCATGCCTTTTATTATACAAAATCAAGAAATGGGCGGACAAATTTCTTTCTGGATTTGGACTGCATTTACTGCCGGAATTATTTTAGGTTTCCCCTATATCTTGTGGGAGGTTTGGAAATTTATAAAACCCGCACTTTATGAAAAAGAACGCAAGTATGCTGTACCCTTTATAGTTACCTCATCACTCTTGTTTTTTCTTGGAGTATTATTCGGTTATTTTATCATAACGCCGCTTTCTGTTTATTTCTTTGGTAACTTTCAAGCGAGTTCAAAAATCATTAATGAGTTCAATTTAGATTCTTATACCGGGATGGTGAAAACCTCTGTTTTGGCTTGCGGAATTGTCTTTGAATTACCCATCATCATCTATTTTTTATCAAAACTTGGATTGGTTACCCCTCAATTTTTAAGGAAATCAAGAAAATATGCTTTAGTGCTGGTACTATTACTCTCAGCAATTATTACTCCTCCAGATGTGATTAGTCAGATTATTGTGGCTATACCTATTATGATTTTGTACGAAATTAGCATCCTAATCAGTGCCTTTGTGGTCAAAAAAGAAGCAAAAAATAAATTAATTAAAACATAATCATGTCGAATATAGTAGAAGATTTCAATGACTACCGGTCTAAAATGAATGAAAAATTGTTGGCCGACAATAATCTCATCGTTAAAAGAATTTTCAACCTAGACACCAACGCTTATGCTCCTGGAGCATTAGATGTAAAAACAAAAGAACTACTAGGGTTAGTAGCCTCAGCAGTGTTGCGATGTGACGATTGTATCAAATACCACCTCGAAACGAGTTATAAGAATGGCATAACCAAAGAAGAAATGATGGAAACCATGGGCATTGCTACCTTGGTGGGAGGAACCATCGTTATACCCCATTTGAGAAGGGCCTATGAATTTTGGGAAGCTTTGGAGGAACAAAATAAATAATGTAATAGCTAGGGAACCTCTTAAATATTTGAAAAAAAATCACTCTAAGCCATATAAATCTCTAATTTTACCTCGACCCTATTAAAAAGGAATCCATTCAGTATCTCATTGACACATTACCACATTGACTCATTGACAATACTACCCAACTGACACATTCAAATAAATGAAATTAAGAGCTGAAAATATAGTCAAAACTTATAAAGGTCGCACCGTTGTTAAAGGAGTAACTGTAGAAGTCAATCAAGGTGAAATTGTGGGTTTGCTAGGGCCAAATGGTGCTGGAAAAACAACTTCTTTTTATATGATTGTGGGTTTGGTGAAACCAAATA
>JBKBOP010000057.1:6747-12494 GCA_046293575.1 Flavobacterium sp.
GGGTTGACCCTGTGGCTGTTGAGGATATTCAACGCATTGTCGCCCAACTAAAAAACAAAAATATTGGCATCTTGATTACTGACCACAATGTGCAGGAAACCCTAGCCATTACTGATAAAACGTACCTCATGTTTGAAGGAGGCATTTTAAAAGCCGGCATTCCAGAAGAATTGGCTGAAGATGAAGTAGTAAGAAGAGTGTATTTAGGTCAGAATTTCGAACTCAGAAAAAAGAAACTTGAGTTTTAATTATTGTATAGTCAAATAGTGTAGCATTTTCGGTGTTCCATTGTAGATATTGATATCAACATTTTCATTGATACCTGGCACTCTTCCTTTTTCCGTAAATTGCCAAAACAGCCAATCATCTTTCAAGGTCTCAACAAAAAAGTTATAGTTGGCAATCCAAAACTTGTATTCTTTAAAATCTCGATATAAAAAATCTTTGTAGTATCGTTCACCAGTATAAATGATGGGTTTGACACCATAATGTTGTTCCACCTTATTCAACCACCTCTTGAGACCCACTTTCAAACTGTCCAGGGATTGAGTTTTGGGAAGATTTTCAATATCCAATACCGGCGGTAAATCACCTGGCTCTAGGGTCACGTGATTGATGAAATGTTGAGCTTGTAACAATGAGTTTTCATTGGGTCGATAATAATGATAAGCTCCTCTGATTATATCATGATTTTTGACTGCCGACCAATTTGCTTTGAATTGGGTATCCAAATGATTTTTCCCTGCTGAAGCTCGAATCAATACGAAAGAAACTGGAAACGTATCTTCAATTTTTCGTACCTGACTCCAATCAATCTTTCCTTGGTATTGGGAAACATCCAAACCATAAGTCTTACCAGGATGGTTTTTAAGAATTTGGTAAACACGAGCATCTGCCAATTCTGTATTTGATTTTGATAAATGATGTTTCGACTTAAAACTAAAGTAATACGACAAAGCCTCACGATAATGATAAGTTCCCAATGCCAAAAAAAGCACCAGAACCAAGAGGGTAGACAATAGAAAACGTTTTGATTTTTTGGAACCCGCCTTTTTAACGTTTCGTCTTCCAATACTTTTTGAAACTCTTCTTCTTGGAGCTGCCATCAAGATGCATTTTTAGGTCGATAAAAAAGTAGAGAAAGCAAAATATAAGAGACAATAGTTAAAGGCACTGCTGCCAAACCAATGGTAAAATAAAGCGTTATTGCCATAACCAATAAAACTACAGAAAGCATCATAGAAGTATTTTTCTCCTTTGAAACCTTCAGCGAAAAAAGAGGAATTTCAACATTCATAATAATGGTACTTAAAATGGACAAACCTATTAAAACGTATGTATTTGAAAGTAGTTCATACACCCATCCAGAATCATATTGCTGCATCACCAAAGGCAAACTCATAATAAACAAAGCATTGGCTGGAGTGGGTAATCCTAAAAATCCTTTGGTCTGACGAGTATCTATATTGAATTTTGCCAATCGATAGGCGGCCCCTAATGTTATTAAAAAACCAACCAAAGGAACAACGTGGGATAACGGAAAAAAATCATCTAATGTCGAAAACCCTTCGTTTTGATTTTCAAAAATGAATCGGAACATTACGAAACCGGGTACTAAACCAGAAGTCACCATATCGGCCAAGGAATCTAACTGAACTCCAAGTGGGCTACTTACTTTTAATAATCGGGCAAAAAAACCATCAAAAAAGTCAAAGAAAATCCCCAAACACACAAAATAAAAGGCCATATCATAGCTTCCAATACCTACAAAAACGATAGCAATACATCCAGAAAGTAAATTTAAAAGGGTAATGAAATTGGGCAAATGACGCATGTATGTTATTCTAAAGTGTAAAAACAAATTTAATACAATAACTTACACTTCACTACGTTTTCTATTTACATTTTTTGTTACATCTTTGCTACAGTAATTGAATTGCCTTGAAAAAACTCATTTTTAGCGTTTTCCTTTTCACTTTCCTTTCAAGTTATGGACAGGCTATTCGTAAATATTCCAATGAATTCATGAACATTGGTGTAGATGCCGCTTCATTAGGAATGGCCAATGCAGTAACTGCACAGGTGGGAGATGTCACCTCGGGTTATTGGAATCCTGCTGGTTTAGTACAAATGGAAGACAAGCAAGTAGCTCTCATGCATGCCAGTTATTTTGCGAACATTGCCCAATATGATTATGCCGGTTTTGCCATGCCCATTGATGACAGAAGTGCCTTGGGAGTTTCGTTAATCCGCTTTGGTGTGGATGACATTTTGAATACCACTCAGCTTATTGATAACGAGGGAAATATTGATTATAACAGAATTAGTCTTTTCTCCGCCGCAGACTATGGAGCTATTTTTTCCTATGCCCGTCGCTTGCAAGTGCCCGGATGGCAATATGGAGTAAATGCCAAAGTTATTAGACGTATCATCGGCAATTTTGCAGATTCTTGGGGCTTTGGACTCGATGTTGGGTTACAATATGATAAAAAAGGCTGGATGTTTGGGTTGATGCTGAGAGACATAACGACTACCTACAACACTTGGAACATTAACGAGGAAGAGTTTCAAAAAATTTCTGATGCCATCCCCGGTGAAAATCAGGAATTACCGGAAACTACTGAAATTACATTGCCAAAAGCACAATTAGGTCTCGCCAAAAAATTTGAAATCAGATATGATTATAGCTTACTAGCAGCCGTGAACTTAAACATGCGTTTTGCCAGAACTAACGATATTTTTTCTACTGATGTAGTAAGTATTGACCCTGCTGTGGGTTTTGAATTTGGTTATGTGGATTTGGTGTTTTTAAGAGCTGGAGTGGGTAATTTTCAAAACATCAGACAAATTGACAATACCGATAAAGTGGGTTTTCAACCTAACATCGGCTTAGGATTCAAATACAAAGGCATTCAAGTTGATTATGCTTTGACTGATATTGGAGATCAAAGTGCAGCATTATATTCGAATATTTTCTCATTGAAAGTGGACTTGGGAATCTTTAGAAGATAGTCTATGAAAAAAAATCTACTCTTTTTTTTAATGTATGTATTTGGATGCTTAAGCACCATGAATGGGCAAAACATAACCCTTTCGGATCAAGCTCAAATTAGTATTCTTACCTGCGGAAATGGCGACCAACTCTACTCTATTTTTGGACATACAGCCCTGAGAATCTATGATCCTGTGTATGATTTGGATATTGTATATAACTACGGGACATTTGATTTTGCTGCTCCTAATTTTTACTTGAAATTCATCAAAGGTGATTTACAGTATTTTATTTCGACTTCGAGATTTGATCACTTCTTGTATGCCTATGAAATCGATAATCGAGATGTGTGGGAACAGGTAATATACCTTCAACCTCAACAAAAACAAGAACTGTTTCATCGGCTTCAAAATGCAATAAACTCTCAAGAAAGGTATTACACCTATAAATTCATTGATCGCAATTGTACAACAATGGTCGTTGACCAGTTGAACACTACTTTTGGCGAACCAATTATTCAAAAAGTGGGGAATGTAGAGGAAAGTTACCGACACGTGATCAATCCCTTTTTAGAAAATCTATTCTTTGAAAAGCTAGGTATTAACATCATCTTTGGGCACCGACCCGATGAAGCAGCATTGCAACTGTTTTTACCTATTGAATTTTTGGAAAGTTTAAAAGTGGCCGAACTTAAAGGTAAACCAGTGGCCGGTCAAGTCATTATTCATAACCAACAAGATGCTGAATTATTAAAATCTCCTTGGTGGAATTCGATGTATGTATTATTGGGATTTTTACTAGTGGTCATCATGACTAGAAACACCAAAATCTATCTTGGATTTTTGATTTTTTGCGGAAGTCTTGGCATTTTCCTTTTGGGTGTTGGACTCTTTTCTGAACATCGCGAAGTGTTATGGAATTACAACGCATTACTTTTCAATCCTTTGTTGATTGTGATGGCTTTTGCCTATTGGAAAAGGAAACAAAAGTTATTTATGAACATAAGAAACATCATCATTATGGTAGGGTTGGTCTATTTTATATACCTGATGAACAAAGCCCATTTCTGGATGATGCTTCCCATCGGGTTGACGATTTGGATCTTACTTCGACAACTGAATTTGAGAATAAAAAAGGTTATTGTCCTCTAAAAAACAAGACCGTACTCAAGGTTTTGATGATAATATTCAAGTCCAAGAAAATGCTACGATGTTTGATGTAATAGAGGTCATATTGCAGCTTCATAAGACTATCCTCAAATGAATCTCCATAGGGATAATTCACCTGAGCCCAACCGGTTAAACCGGGTTTGATAACATGTCGGGTTTGATAAAAAGGCATTTGTTCAGCGATTTGATTCACAAACACAGGACGTTCAGGTCGCGGACCGATAACAGCCATCTCTCCTAAAAGTATGTTGATGAATTGAGGCACCTCATCCAAACGGGTTTTGCGAAGAAACTTTCCAAATTTTGTTACTCTTGTATCATTTACAGAGGCAAAAACAGCACCCTGATCCTCAGCATTTTTAACCATGGTTCTGAATTTGACAATACGGAAGACCTTTCCATTACGTCCGACTCTTTCTTGGGTATAAAATAACTTTCCTCTATTTCCAAAAAAATTACCAATAAGGATAAAAGGCAAAATCAGAAATCCAGCTAAAATCCCAATAAATGAAACTATCAGCTCAAGGAGTCGAACTGTCCACAGGTATAACTGATTTTGATTGCTACGACTAAAAGGAAAATACTTGTAAAAATCCCTTGAAACATAATGCACTGGAATACGTTGGGTCATGCTTTCATAGACATGGGTGTATTCACGAATCACAAAACCACTTTCCAAAAGAAACAATAATTTATTGTATAGCTCAGCTGTTAAACCTTCTGTGTTTTGTGCAGCAATGACAATTTCTGAAACTTTATTACTTTTTGCGAAGGTTTCCATTTCATTTACCGAGATGACTTGGTCCGAGATTGATTTTTTTAATTTTGTATTACGGACTGAGACATTTACAAAACCTAAAATTTTATAGTGTGGGTCTATGCCTGACAAATCATTTCTGAGTTCTTCAAGTTCATGATCATCACAAATAAGAATCACTTTTTTTTCAAATCGATGAGAAGCTAGATACTTAGCGTAAAAAATTCTCCATAAAAGCAAAGCTATAAGTATGGATAAAAAGAAAAATAAAATCTGAATACGATTGGAAGGAAGCGGAGGAGTGAAAAGAGGGGTTAGTAAATAAGCCAACACCGTTATGACCGAAGTGAGCACAATACTCCTAATGACTTGATATTCACTACTAGCTACCTGCAAATGATACATTTCAAATACAGAACCAATGGTGAGCAGGTATAAAGACAAAACAATCGTCCAGTAAAAATTAACAGAATTGATTTCAAAATAACTAAAGTCAAAAATGATTCCCACAAAGTAAAGAGCTCCCAATACAAAAAACACATCGAAGACCCGAAGTAAAATTTTGCGTTCAGAAATTTCAAAATGGATGCCTTTGTTTTTAATCACTTATTTATTTACTATTAACAATAAGTAAAAATAGAATTTATAATTTATTAAGTAATTGCGATCGTAAATAACTTATAATTTTATTTTCAACTTTTAGATGAAAAAATACAGAAATTAAAGAAATGAAAACAATTAATAAAAATATAAAAAAATACATTAAATAAATATGTTGAATTTGTGATAATAAATATCTATAACTTAGACTTAACATTGGGTTGTGGAT
>JBKBOP010000058.1:0-12113 GCA_046293575.1 Flavobacterium sp.
ATGCAGAATTGTTTCAGCAAATCGCCAAACAAGGCTATGTAAAGGTTCGCATAAATGGCGAAATCATGGATATCACTCCGGGTATGAAACTCGACCGTTACAAAACCCACGACATTGAAATGGTCATTGACCGACTGGCCATGGACGAAAGTGAAGCCACCGACAAACGCCTCACCGAAAGCATTAAAACAGCCATGCACCACGGAGATGATGTCATGATGGTCATTGAACATGATAGCAATAAGATACGGTATTTTAGTCGGACGTTAATGTGTCCCACCAGTGGGATTTCCTACCCCAACCCCGAACCTAATAATTTCTCTTTCAACTCCCCCAAAGGAGCTTGTGATGCTTGTAATGGTTTGGGAACTATTCACCAAATTAACCTTCAAAAAATCATTCCCAATCCAAAAATCTCTATCAGACAAGGTGGCTTTGCTCCCTTGGGAGAATTTAAAAACACTTGGGTGTTCAAACAATTGGATGTCATCGGACAAAAATATGGCTTTTCCATTTTTGACCCTATCGAAAAAATCCCTGAGGAAGCCATGGAGGTCATTCTTTACGGTGGCAAAGACCGATTTAGTGTGCCTTCCAAAACCTTAGGCATTACCAAAGACTACAAGATTGAATTTGAAGGGATCTCCCATTTTATCAAAAATCAATTTGATGAAAGTAATTCCGCCAGTATCAAACGTTGGGCCAAGGAATTTATGGATGAAATAGACTGCCCTGAATGTCAAGGCAGCCGATTAAAAAAGGAAGCCTTATATTTTAAAATTGACGGCAACAATATCGCAGACCTTTCGGCTATGGATATTTCCGAACTAGCAGCATGGTTTCAAGATTTGGATGAACAACTAACTGCCAAACAAAAAGCCATTGCAGAGGAAATCACCAAAGAAATCAGAAGCCGTTTGCAGTTTTTATTAAACGTGGGATTGAATTATTTATCGCTTAGCCGCAGTTCAAAATCCCTCTCAGGTGGTGAAGCACAACGCATTCGATTGGCCACACAAATAGGCTCTCAATTGGTGGGAGTATTATATATTTTGGACGAACCCAGTATTGGGTTGCACCAAAGAGACAACGAACGATTGATTAGTTCGCTGGAAAACCTCAGAGACATTGGTAACTCTGTATTAGTGGTAGAACACGACAAAGACATGATGATGCGTGCCGATTACATTATCGACATTGGTCCTAAAGCCGGAAAGTTTGGCGGAGAAATCATCAGCAAAGGTACACCTGAGGAATTAATTAAAGAAAATACCATGACCGCTCAGTATCTGAGTGAAAAAATGACCATTGAAGTTCCCAAGGAACGCAGAAAAGGCAATGGAAAGAAACTAACCCTAAAAGGAGCCACCGGTAATAATTTAAAAAATGTGTCGGTAGACTTTCCCTTGGGTCAATTGATTGTGGTCACAGGAGTTTCAGGTAGTGGAAAATCGACACTCATCAATGAGACCCTCTACCCGATTTTGAATACGCATTTTTACTATGCGGTAAAGAAACCGCAACCCTTTAAAAAAATTGAAGGTTTAGAGCACATCGACAAGGTCATCGACATCGACCAAAGCCCGATTGGTCGAACGCCGAGAAGTAACCCGGCCACCTACACCGATGTGTTTTCAGAAATCAGGAAACTCTTTACCCAAACTCCAGAATCGATGATCCGCGGCTACAAACCAGGACGTTTTAGCTTCAATGTAACGGGCGGACGTTGTGAAACCTGTGAAGGCTCGGGAGTTCGCACCATTGAAATGAGCTTTCTGCCGGATGTCTATGTGGAATGTGAAACCTGTATGGGCAAGCGATTCAACCGGGAGACTTTGGAAATTCGCTACAAAGGAAAATCCATTTCAGATATTTTGAACATGACCGTAGATGAAGCGGTTGGATTTTTTGAAAACATTCCGAAAATCTATCGTAAAGTAAAAACCATTCAAGAAGTGGGATTAGGTTATATCACCCTCGGACAGCAGAGTACAACCCTCTCTGGAGGAGAAGCACAACGAATTAAGCTCGCCACAGAACTCTCGAAAAAAGATACTGGAAATACGTTTTACATCTTGGATGAACCCACCACAGGTTTGCACTTTGAAGACATAAGAGTTCTCATGGAGGTAATTAAAAAACTGGTCGACCACGGCAACACAGTATTGATTATTGAACACAATATGGATGTCATCAAACTCGCCGACCACATTATCGATATTGGACCTGAAGGAGGAAAAGGCGGCGGACAAGTGGTTTGCAAAGGCACACCCGAAGAGGTGATGCTCCACAAAAAAAGTTTTACAGCACCATTTTTGAAAAAAGAACTACTTTCGTAATTATATACATTTAAAATTTTAAAGAACATGGCATTAGAGCAGTATGAAAATGATGACCACAGAATTCAAGAGAAATTCAAACAAAAAACCTGGAACGAAATAAGAACCAACGACTCGTGGGCGATATTTAAAATCATGAGTGAGTTTGTCAATGGTTTTGAAAGAATGGGACGCATTGGGCCTTGTGTGTCCATTTTTGGTTCAGCAAGAACAAAGCCGGAGGATACCTATTATCAGTTGGCAGAACGTGTCGCATATAAAATCAGTAAAGCCGGTTACGGAGTTATCACTGGAGGTGGTCCCGGTATCATGGAAGCAGGAAATAAAGGAGCCTTTTTAGGAGAAGGTGTTTCAGTGGGGTTGAATATCGACTTACCTTTTGAGCAGCACTTTAACCCTTACATCGACAGCGATAAAAACTTGCAGTTCGATTACTTCTTTGTACGCAAAGTGATGTTTGTTAAATACTCACAAGGATTTGTAGTGATGCCTGGAGGTTTTGGAACCTTAGATGAATTATTTGAAGCGATGACTTTAATTCAAACTAAGAAAATTGGAAAGTTCCCGATTATTTTGGTGGGCAGTGAATTCTGGGGGGGACTCATCCATTGGATCGAGGAAGTACTACTGAAAAAATATGCTAATATTAGTGCCTTTGACATGAACCTTATTCAAATCGTAGATACCGAAGACGAAGTGGTAGATGCCTTGAATAGCTTCTATAAAAAATTCAATTTGAGTCCAAATTTTTAATGGATTTTATATCAACATAATACAGAACCCCGGAGTAGACTTCGGGGTTTTAATGATTATAAAATAACCTTTCGGAAAATTAATTAATTCATTTGATAAACTTTTTTAACTTTGTTTCCATGGTATTGAATGATAAAATAAGGAACGAATTAAGCACACTTTGTAAACTTCACAAAGTTGGTTCCTTGTATTTGATTGGTTCTGCTGTTGGAGCTAATTTCCATAAAAATAGCGATGTGGACTTTTTGATTAAATTTGAGAATATTGCACTTTCTGATTATTTCAATAATTATTTCACCTTAAAAGAAAAACTAGAGGAGTTATTCAAACGTAAGGTCGACTTAGTTGAAGAGCAAACACTTAAAAACCCTATTTTAATCCAATCCATCAATTCATCTAAAGAATTAGTTTATGGATGAAAGAATTCTTAAGTGGTTGTATGACATTTCACAAAGCATTGATGAAATTGAAAGTTTTTTTGAACATGAGGAAAAAGATTTTTATTAGTATAGAAAAAACATGATGCTAAAAAGAGCAATTGAAAGAAATTTAGAAATTATAGGAGAAGCTGTCAACAGGATTACTTCACGTGATGCTACCTATTTAGATAAAATTTCAAATGCTAAAGCAATCATTGGGCTTCGAAATCAAGTAATTCATGCATATGACAGTATATCTGATGAAAACATATGGTCGGTAATAATCTATCACCTACCTAAATTAAGACTTGAAGTAAAAAATAGTATTAGAAATTATACAACTGAGTAAATTTTATAATTCAAGTTGTTTACACTCAAAGTAAAACAAGTTGTAAAATTCATTTTAACTTCTTCTAACAGTATATTTTGCTTTACCACCTGTATGCAAGGGCATAGTCATAGTACCATGAATGATTAAACCATTGCTACGGTCAATAACAAATTCACCGGTGGACACCAGTTCATCTAAAAGACCTTTAATTCCCTCTTGCTCTCGTTTAACAGTGATAGTTACTTTATTTTCTTCAATCTTTGACAAGGTGAAAATTTCCTTGTATTTTTTGTCCAAAAGCACATTAACTCCTTCTTGCTCCCATTTTGAACCTACAGAAATCGGTTCATTGGGATAGGGAATTTGATAATTGACCATTTCAACAATCTGCTCATCATAAGGCAAATAAGCATTGGTGCTCAGCTTTTCAATCACCTCTCCATTCATTCCCACTACCACTTTAAAATCTGCTTCCAAAAAAGGAAGGTTTTCGCGATGGGATGCCAATTCGCCTCGATTCATTCTATCTACATTTTTTGACGAATCATAAAACTCTTTTTCCCCATACATGTCCATTTCTTCCTTGATTCTTAGAATCTTAATCGTCATATAATATTGATTTTCTGAACCTATTGAATCCACTCTAAATTTCAACTCGTTTAGGTTCTTATATTTCATTATTTTACCAGAGGAAGCATCTGTTTCTTTTGTGATTTTATAAGTGTTCCCTTTAGCTAACTTCAATTGGAGCGTAATTTTCTCTTTTTCGCCTCCACAGTTTGATAAAGTAAAACTGATGAGCAACATTAAAAAAATAGATTTAATTTTCATAAGTGTTTTTTTTGATGTTGTAAATCTAATTTTTTTATGAATTCAATAACAAAAAATCAAAGCAATTTTTAAAGTGTTTATATCAAGTTAAAAATAATATAATGATGAGTTCTTTAAAATACTCTCCTATATTTGTAAGCACCACTTTTATGCTATGAAATTCTGCTGGTCTATTTTATTACTACTTTTCTTGAGCAGTGGGCTGCATGCCCAAGTGCGACATACCCTCAAGGCGGAATGGGACCCAGAACATCAAAAACTCAACGTACAACAACGTATTGAGTATACCAATTCCACCGCAGACACTTTGCATTATTTGATTCTTAACGATTGGAACCATGCCTATTCTGATAAAAATTCCCCTTTGGGCAGACGATTTTCTGATGAATTTGTGCGAAGTTTTCACCTAGCCAAAGACAAAGAACGGGGTGGCACAGAACAACTCACCTTACTGGACCAAAATGATTTATTCCTCAACTGGACCCGACTGGAAAAAAATCCTGATCTCATCAAAGTGCAATTGCGAGCACCATTACCGCCGGGGGAAACGTTACAAGTAAAAGCAACGTATATTTCCAAAATTCCCTCCGATCGCTTTACGCGTTTTGGGTATAACAATCAAGAAGGTGCCTTACTCAAAAACTGGTTTTTAACCCCAGCAAGATACCATGAGGGTGCGTTTGTGCACTATTCCAATTTGAACCTAGACGATATTGCCAACGAACGGTTTGAGGTGCAACTGGAACTAGGCATCCCAGCAACACTCAATGCCGCTAGTGATTTGACCTTGCAAGATTCCAAACTAAGTGGAGATTACCAATGGCTAACATTCTCGGGAAAGCAAAAAATGGATTTTTCTGTGGTTTTAGAAAAAGAGGTGCAAACCCATCAATACCGCAACGAATTTGTGGAAGTGGTTTCTAATCTTAGAGAACAACGCCTCAATGATTATCAAAAAGCGATTGTCATTGACCGTGTCGTAAGATTTGCCTCAGAAATGTTAGGGAAACCCGTGACCGAAAAAATTCTGGTCACACAACAAGACTACGACCGAAATCCCTTTTATGGGTTGAATCAACTTCCAGCTTTTATCAGTCCGTTTCCGGATGAGTTTCTCTTTGAAGTTAAATTTCTAAAAACCTACCTCAACAAACTTTTAAGTGCCGAACTCAATATTGACCAACGCAAAGACAGTTGGATCCATGACGGTATTCAAATCTACCTCATGATGCATTATATTGATTCGAATTATCCTGATGTAACCATGATGGGGAACCTCTCCAAATTTTGGCTCACCCGAGGGTACAAATTCATGCAAATTGCCTTCAATGAGCAATACAGTTATGCCTACATGCTCATGGCTCGTAAAAACCTCGACCAACCCATTGGAGACAGTAAAGAATCGTTTATCAAATTCAATGAGCAAATTGCAGGGAAATACCGAGCAGGATTGAGCTTGAAATACCTCGACAATTATCTGGAAGAAGAGCGTGTGCCAAAGGTGATTCAAAACTTCTACAAACTGAATCGCCAACAACCCACTGGAAGAGTTGATTTTGAAGAAATGTTGAGAGCGTCCACCTCTCAAGATTTGGATTGGTTTTTTAGTACCATCATCCAATCTCGTGAGTTAATAGATTATAAATTCACTTCGTTCTCAAAAACCAAGGATAGCGTGACGCTCACGTTGAGAAACAAAACCGGAAACGCTGTCCCCATTCCCATTTATGGCGTCAAAAACAAAAAAGTAGTTTTTAAAGAATGGATGGAGTGTATGGAAGGTGATACCGTCATTACTCTTGCCAGAAAAGATGCCGATAAAATCGTGATTAACTACCACAACGAAGTTCCAGAATACAACCTTAGAAACAATTGGGTGTCTCTCAACCGAAGTTTTTTGAATCACCGTCCCCTTAAAGTGAATTTCTTTAAAGACTTAGAAGATCCCTATGTAAATCAATTGTTATTTGTTCCAGTGATAGGTTATAACCTTTACGACGGACTCACCCCTGGATTGCGGTTCCACAACAAAACCATACTGGATAAACCGTTCACCTTTGATGTCATTCCCACCTACTCTACTTTAACACAGTCATTAATTGGAAGTGCTAGTTTGGTCTATTTACAAAACAATCGGGAAAGCAAATGGTTTCAAGTGCGGTATTCCATGCAAGCCTCTACTTTTCATTATGCTCCAGATGCTTCCTACCGAAGATTAAATCCCATGGTGATTTTTAGAAAAAGACCCAGTAGCTTTAGAGACAACCGCAGGGAAAGCTTTATGAGCCGAATAATATGGGTAGATCGTCACCGAACAGAATTACCAATACTCGGTCAAGACAATGTGAATTACACCATTTTCAATGCAAAATATTTCAACGTAAGAACCGAAGTAAGAGATCACTTTGGAGTAAAATCAGATTTTCAGTTGTCCAATTTATTTGGAAAACTCTCAGGTGAAGTAGAATACCGTGAACTTTTTGAAGACAACCGGCAGCTGAACCTGCGACTCTTTGCGGGAACATTTTTATATCGAAATACGGACTCAGATTTCTTTAGCTTTGGATTGGACCGTCCTACAGATTACCTTTTTGATTATGGTTTGTATGGTCGCTCTGAAGAAACGGGCTTTTTTAGTCAACAATACGTGGTGGGTGAAGGAGCTTTCAAATCACGATTTGCAGATCGATTTGCCAACCAATGGATGACCACTATGAACGGCTCTTTCAATATCTGGAATTGGGTGGAAGCCTATGGCGATGCTGGAGTTTTTAAAAACCAAGGAAGACCCGCACAATTCGTATATGACAGTGGTATTCGATTAAATTTAGTTACCGATTATTTTGAAGTCTATTTTCCAGTGTATTCTTCTATGGGATGGGAAGTGGGACAACGCAATTACCACGAACGCATCCGGTTTATGTTTACCTTGAGTCCAGATATCTTAGTAACTTTGTTTACAAGGAAGTGGTTTTAAAAATCAATAATTCCTTAAATACATTGAACTATTTTCAACGATATTGATGTTTTGCCTATGTTTTTCTAAACCTCACAACTTAAGTTAGTCTTTTATTATTAAAAATGTAAAAGCAGCGGCACTCCCTTGTTGCCAAATCAGTTCCTTTTCTGTACTTTTGTTTCCAAACCGTTGGTACGTATGACACACGCTGAAACAAAAACCGCCCTTACTTTTGAAGATTTCAAAACCGAAATACTAAACGATTATAAAATAGCCGTCACGAGCCGAGAATGTAGCCTCTTAGGACGTAAAGAAGTGCTCACTGGAAAAGCCAAGTTTGGCATTTTTGGCGATGGAAAAGAAGTGCCTCAATTGGCTATGGCCAAAGCTTTTGAAAATGGTGATTTTCGCTCAGGCTATTACCGCGACCAAACCTTTATGATGGCGATTGGAGAACTAACCATCCAACAGTTTTTTGCAGGATTGTACGGTCACCCAGATTTAAACCATGACCCCATGAGTGCAGGACGACAAATGGGCGGACACTTTGCGACGCACTCCCTTGATGAAAACGGCGAATGGAAAGACCTAACGCAACAAAAAAATTCAAGTGCAGATATCTCTCCAACGGCTGGTCAAATGCCGCGTTTGTTGGGATTGGCTCAAGCTTCTAAAATCTATAGAAACGTGTCGGTACTCCCCAAGAAAAATAAATTCTCTGACGGCGGAAATGAAATTGCCTGGGGAACTATTGGAAACGCGAGTACGTCTGAAGGTTTGTTTTTTGAAACCATCAACGCCGCCGGAGTACTTCAAGTGCCCATGGTCATGAGTGTTTGGGACGATGAATACGGTATTTCCGTGCATGCTCGTTACCAAACCACCAAAGAAAACATCTCTGAAATTCTAAAAGGGTTTCAACGTACCTCTGATCATCCGGGTTATGAAATCATGACCGTGATGGGCTGGGATTATCCGGCTTTGATTGCCACCTACCAACAAGCAGCAGCGATTGCTAGAGAAGAACACGTTCCCGTTCTCATTCACGTGAGAGAACTCACGCAACCACAAGGACACTCCACTTCGGGTTCGCATGAACGATACAAAAGCAAAGAACGATTGGGGTGGGAAGCTGAATACGATTGCCTAGTGCAAATGCGTCAGTGGATGATTGCCAATCAAATCGCAACTCCAGACGAATTAACCGAAATGGAAACCGCCCTCAAAAAAGAGGTCAACGAAGGGAAAAAAGCAGCCTGGGCAGCCTATGTGGAACCCATGAAAAAAGAACAATCGGAATTGATTCAGGTATTGGAGACCATTGCAGCTCAAAGTATGAACCGCGTGTTTATCCAAAAATATATTGAGGACTTAAAAAACTCCAAAGAACCCATCCGAAAAGAACTTTTGGTCACCGCCCGAAAAGTGTTGCGAATGATCATGGGTGAAAGCAGTCAGGCTACACTGGCGAGTTGGATTCAAAACTACATCACTAAAGTACAACCGCGTTACAGTTCGCACCTCTTTTCAGAATCGGCTAATAAAGTGCAAAACATCCAAGGCATCGCTCCTGAATATACTGCCGATGCGGAAGAAGTAGATGGAAGAGTGGTTTTGAGAGACAACTTTGATACTTTATTTGCAAAATACCCTGAAGTACTGATTTTCGGAGAAGACTCGGGTAATATTGGAGATGTCAACCAAGGATTAGAAGGACTTCAAGAAAAGTACGGCGAACTTCGTGTGGCTGATGCGGGAATTCGTGAAGCTACCATCCTCGGACAAGGGATTGGCATGGCGATGAGAGGCCTACGCCCTATTGCTGAAATTCAATACTTAGATTATTTGCTGTATGCCTTGCAAATCATGAGTGATGATTTGGCCACTTTGCAATACAGAACCCGAGGACGACAAAAAGCACCACTCATCATCAGAACACGTGGACATCGATTGGAAGGTATTTGGCATTCCGGTTCTCCCATGGGTATGATTTTACATGCGTTAAGAGGCATCCACATTTTGGTGCCGCGTAACATGACCAAAGCCGCCGGTTTTTACAACACTTTACTAGAAGCCGATGAACCTGCACTGATTGTTGAATGTTTAAACGGTTACCGGTTAAAAGAAAAAATGCCCTCTAATTTAGGCACCTTCAAAACACCAATCGGAGTGATAGAAACCCTGAAAGAAGGAAGTGACATCACCATCGTTTCATATGGTTCAACGCTGAGATTAATAGAACAAGCTGCCAACGAATTGCTGCAAATGGGTATCGACTGCGAAATTATTGATGTGCAGTCGCTTCTGCCTTTTGATGTAAACAACGATATTGTAAAAAGTTTACAGAAAACCAACCGATTACTGGTCGTGGATGAAGATGTTCCCGGAGGGGCTTCTGCTTTTATCCTGCAACAAATTTTGGAAGATCAAAACGGATATGAATTCTTGGACAGCAAACCACAAACCTTAGCAGCCCAACACCACCGCCCTGCGTATGGAACCGATGGTGACTATTTCTCAAAACCCTCCACTGAGGACATCTTCGAAAAAGTTTATGCCATGATGCATGAAAGTAATCCCGGGGAGTATCCGAAGTTGTATTAAGTTTGAAATTTTAAGACCCTTTTTTTAACATTATCCCACGATGTGGCTTCCCCTTTCGTTGTAAAAAAACTTAAAATCTTATAGAACAAAAAATCAAAAATCGTTCTTAGAAACTCCCGAGGCTTCGGGACCGTAACTCGCAACTTATAACTTTACAACGCCTTAAAAAAACCCTTCAACACCCCATCATTCTCACGTGTTGGGGTAAAGATTTCCAATAACTGCGGACACTCATCAGATGTAAAGAAGGTCGCTAAAATGTCTTGTAATCCGGAGGCATCTGAGGCGGTGTGGTACTCAAATCCATACATGGCAGCGAGATGTTGTGCGGTCAGACAATGGGCCGTTTCAAAATAGGTATGAAAAACCTCCTGCTCTTGATGACCAGGAAGGATTCTAAAAATACCTCCTCCACCATTATTGATGACGATAATTTTAAAATTCTTAGGGATATAGGCATTCCACAACGCATTGCTGTCATAGAAAAAACTAATATCACCCGTAATGCAAACCACAGGTTGAGCTGAGACCAAAGCCGCACCAATGGCTGTAGATGTGCTGCCATCGATACCACTCGTGCCACGGTTACAATAAAAAGGCACCCCTACAGCTTGTTCAAATAATTGGGCATACCGTACCGAGGAACTATTGGCCATCTGGATTTGATAATGTAATGGAATGACTTTGGCTAAATACTCAAAAACCTTTAAATCAGAAAAGGGGATGTTCTGTAAATAGACCTCAGCGGCACTTTTTCGTTGTACTTTGAGCTGTTGTCCCCAGGAACGGTAATGACTTTTAAACTCACGTACGTGGGGTGCAATTTGTTCAAAAAAAGTAGAAGCCTCTACTTTAAAATGATGGGTCAACGCACCAAAAGTATCATAAGCCCGAAGTGGATCAATATGAATATGTCGTTTAGGTGGGTGGGTTCGCAACAATGATTTTATGCGTTTGGAAACCACCATACCTCCAAAAGTAATCAATACCTGAGGAGCAAAAGCGTGAATGTCTTCTTCCGAAAAAGGAGTGATAAAGGTATCTATATCGTGTATAAAAAAAGGATGCTGTAAGTTAGAAGTCGTCTCAGTCATGACCAGTACGGAAGGATCCGTAGCCAACTGATGTATCACTTCTGTTGATAAAGCTTCAGGATTTAAAGAGCCTACAAGAACGAGTTTGCGATCGGCGTTGTTCCATAAATTGGTGGCTGCGATGATCTCCTCCCAATCCAAGCAATAATCCGGTTTGGAAATGGGCATCAACAAAGGATCGACCGTCAGCGTATCCTCTGTATCATACAAAGGTTCTTCAAAAGGGGCATTGATATGCACGGGACTTTTTTGCAATACCGCTGCATGCAGGGCTTCGTTAATGAGAATATCATTGACTTCAGAGGCTTCCTCAGTTAGAGAAACACTTTTAACAGTATGCAAAGCCATCACACCGTCTTGACGGATAGTCTGCCCATCACCAATATCAATTTTATCTGGAGGGCGGTCAGCGGAAATTACAACCAAAGGGATCATGGAGTAAAAGGCCTCGGCTACAGCGGGATAAAAATTCAGCACTGCCGAACCGGAAGTACATACCACCGCCACAGGGTGCTTGAGTTGTTGGGCAATTCCCATCGCGAAAAATGCAGCACAGCGTTCGTCAGCAATACTATAACATTGAAAGTCCGGATGCGAAGCAAATCCAATCGTCAAAGGAGCATTGCGTGACCCGGGTGCAATCACCACGTGCTTTACACCGTGGAAACGGCAAATTTCAATAATGCTCTGTGCTAACGGAATCTTGGGATACTTCATACTATACTAAGCCTATTGCGTGGCCTCCAACGCCTGGGAGAGATCGTATATCAAATCTTTTTTGTT
>JBKBOP010000059.1:0-12098 GCA_046293575.1 Flavobacterium sp.
GGGCAACTGGTCTTTTGGTGATTATTTTAAGAAAGAAGCCATTGGATGGGCTTGGGAGTTTTTGACCGACGTCTTAAAGTTGGACAAAGACCGTTTGTATGTTTCGGTTTTTGAAGGTAATCCTTCTGAAAACGTGCCTTTTGATCAGGAGGCTTTTGATCTTTGGAAGCAGTATGTGCCCGAAGACCGCATTATTTTTGGGAACAAGAAAGATAATTTTTGGGAAATGGGTGATCAGGGTCCGTGTGGTCCTTGTTCGGAGATTCATATCGACTTGCGTTCAGATGAAGAACGTGCGAATGTTCCAGGAAAAAGTCTGGTGAATGCCGATCATCCGCAAGTGGTGGAAATCTGGAATAACGTATTCATGGAGTTCAACCGCAAGGCTGATGGTTCGCTGGAAAAATTACCTGCCCAGCATGTGGACACCGGGATGGGTTTTGAGCGTTTGTGTATGGCAATGCAAAATGTAACATCTAATTATGATACCGATGTGTTTACGCCTTTGATTGAGAAAGTAGAACAGATTACTGGATTGAAATACACCTCTAATGATGTTAAAAACATTAGCGAGGAACAAAATAAAACCAATATTGCCATTCGAGTGGTTGTTGATCATATCAGAGCGGTGGCTTTTGCGATTGCTGATGGACAATTGCCGTCGAACACAGGAGCGGGCTATGTGATTAGAAGGA
The DNA here is from genome assembly GCA_046293575.1 of Flavobacterium sp. Classification (GTDB taxonomy): domain Bacteria; phylum Bacteroidota; class Bacteroidia; order Flavobacteriales; family Flavobacteriaceae; genus Flavobacterium. The sequence continues at coordinate 696 of JBKBOP010000059.1, forward strand.
TTTTGAGAAGAGCGATTCGTTATGGATTTACGTTTTTGAATACCAAAGAGCCATTTATCCATACATTGGTTGAGGTTTTAGCGAACCAAATGGGAGTCTTTTTTCCTGAAATTAAATCGCAACAACATTTGGTTACCAATGTGATTCGAGAAGAAGAGGCTTCGTTTTTGAGAACACTTGAGCAAGGGTTGCAATTGTTGGAACAAGTAGTTTCTGAAACCAAAGGAAACCAAGTTTCAGGAGCAAAAGTTTTTGAATTGTATGATACGTTTGGTTTCCCCAAAGATTTGACTGCTTTAATTTTAAAAGAAAAAGGATTTTCGTTCAACGAAGTTGAGTTTGAAAATGAGTTGCAGAAACAGAAAACACGTTCGCGTGCCGCTTCTGAAGTTTCAACCGAAGATTGGTCAATATTAGTCTCGGGAAATGTTGAAACATTTGTGGGTTATGATCAAATTGAAAACGAAGTAAAAATCACCCGGATTCGTAAAGTAGATTCCAAAAAAGACGGCATTTTATACCAAATCGTTTTAGACAATACGCCCTTTTATCCAGAAGGTGGCGGACAAGTTGGTGATAAAGGCACGTTGGTTTGCTTCGCCAATTCGCTTTCGCTCGGGTCAGCCAATGAAACTATCGATATTATTGACACCAAAAAAGAAAACAATTTGATTTTGCATTTTGCAAAACAACTTCCGGAGAATGTTAATGCGAGTTTTGTGGCGAAAGTGAATACCGATCTACGTATAGCCACTTCCAAGAATCACACAGCTACGCACTTGATGCATTTGGCATTGAGAACCGTATTGGGAACGCATGTGGAGCAAAAAGGGTCGTTGGTCAATCCGAATTATTTGCGTTTTGACTTTTCACATTTTTCGAAAGTTACTGACGAAGAAATCAAACAAGTTGAAAATTTTGTCAACCAACGTATTGAAGAGCAATTGCAGTTGGAAGAACACCGCAGTATTCCCATTCAGCAAGCGATGGAGCAAGGTGCAATGGCCTTGTTTGGTGAGAAGTATGGCGATTCTGTTCGCATGATTGCATTTGGGAACAGTAAAGAATTGTGTGGTGGGATTCATGTGAAAAACACAGCCGATATTTGGCATTTCAAAATTGTTACAGAAGGTGCTGTGGCTGCCGGAATTCGCAGAATTGAAGCCATTACCGGTGATGCGGTGAAAGATTTCTATAAAAATCAAGAAAACACTTTAGCTGAACTCAAAGAAGCGTTAAAAAACCCACAGGATATTTTAAAATCTGTGTCTTCACTGCAAGAGGATAATGCTAAATTGAAAAAACAAGTGGAGCAGTTGTTACGTGAAAAGGCCAAAAATTTAAAAGGCGAATTGGCGTCTGAACTTCAGGAAATTAACGGCATAAAATTCTTAGCCAAACAAGTTGATTTGAATCCGGATGGAGCGAAAGATTTAGCGTATGAATTAGGCAACTTAGGCAATAATTTATTTTTAGTATTGGCTACAGCAGATGAAAACAAACCGATGTTGACTTGTTATATTTCCAAAGAATTGGTTGCTTCGAAAAACCTGAATGCCGGACAAGTGGTTCGGGAATTAGGGAAATATATTCAAGGAGGCGGTGGTGGTCAGCCGTTTTTTGCTACTGCAGGAGGAAAAAATGTGGAGGGAATTAAAGAGGCGTTGGAGAAAGCAGTAGATTTTTTGAAGTAAAAGAATCGAAAAATCCAATAATCCAACAATCGCAAATCCTTTTTTTTGATTATATTTATACCATGACTCGAGCTGAATTCATAGAGAAAAACAAGCATCTTTTTTGGTATATAAAAAAAGAAGCCATACCTAAAATTGGAAATGAAGTATTGGTTGAGTTTATCTTCAATTATGGAACATGGGACGATGTTAAAGAATTGGTTCGTATTATCGGTTTTGATGAGTTGAAAAGGGTGTATGAAGGGATTGATGAGCGAAAGGCAGGGAATTATCATCCTGAGATTTTAAATTATCTTGGACTTATCGTAGAAAAATATGCATCTTGAAATTCTTAATCAAAATCAAAAAGAACTACTCGATTTTATAAGCCAATTTAAAAGAGAATATTATTTGGTGGGTGGAACTGCTATCGCTTTACATATAGGTCACAGAGAATCTGTTGATTTTAATTTGTTTAAACTTTCTGGTTTGCGTAAAAATGATATATATAGAAAGATTGCAGCTTCAAAAATTGGTTATAAGTTTGGTTATGAGAATTATGAGCAACTGAATTTAATTATCAATAACGTAAAATTCACATTTTTTTCTTTTCCTCACAAAATACCTTTAAGATCTGAAATTAAAGGAGTTATAAAGATGCCAGACTTAATAACACTTTCCGCAATGAAAGCTTTTGCACTCGGTAGAAGAGCTAAGTGGAAAGATTATGTCGATTTGTATTTTATTCTTAAAGATTTTTACACTTTTGATGAAATTGCCAAAGAAGCTAAGTCACTTTTTGGGGAAATGTTTTCTGAAAAACTATTTAAAATGCAACTCGGCTATTTCAAAGGAATCAATTATGAGGAGGAAGTTACTTATTTAATTCCCAACCCTCCGACTGAGGAGGAAATTCAACAGTTTTTAACTGAGGTAAGCATCTCCGGACTGATTTAAGTCAAAATTCTATGAAATTCACAACTCCCATTCAACTCCAAGAGTATCCTAAAAAATTGGATTATCAAAGTCGTATGTTTTCGATGGGGTCTTGTTTTGCGGAACACTTGGGGCAGAAGTTTAACTATTTTCAATTTGCTCATCTGACCAATTCATTTGGGATTATATTTAATCCGGTGTCGCTGGAGCGAATTATTTCCCGGGTCGTAGAGCACCGAAAGTTTACGGAAGATGATTTGTTTTTTTATAACGAAGGTTGGCATTGTTTTGAGGTGCATTCGGAATGTTCGCATTTTGAGAAGGAGGAGATGTTGTTTTATTTGAATCAGCAACTGGAACAAGCCCATTACTTTTTATCGAAGGCTGACTTCTTTATTCTAACCTTGGGTACGGCCTGGGTGTATCGTCATCTGGAGTCTAATGAGATTGTCGCTAATTGTCATAAAGTACCTGCTGCTCAATTTCAAAAAGAGCTTTTGGAGGTTGAAGCTATTGAGGCTTCCTTAAAAGATTTAATGCGAAAGGTTGCAGACATCAATCCGAAGCTACAATTTATTTTTACGATTTCTCCAGTTCGGCACCTGAAAGATGGTTTTGTAGAAAATCAACGTAGTAAATCTCATTTAATATCGGCGTTGCATTCTTCCATCTCCCATCTTCCTTCTTCCCACTATTTCCCCAGCTACGAAATTGTCATGGATGAACTTCGGGATTATCGTTTTTTTGAGGAAGATATGTTGCATCCAAATGCGATTGCCGTAGATTACATCTGGGAGAAATTCAGTGAGAGTGTCATCAATCCTTCGGTTTATCCCTTGATGAAGGAAGTGGAATCTATACAGAAATCCCTTTACCACCGACCCTTTAACCCAAATTCTGAGGCCCATCTTCAGTTTAAGCAGCAATTGACGTTGCGAATTGAAAAGCTTAAAGCCCGTATTCCCAATTTAACATTTTTATAAGAATACGGCATATGCCGTATTTCCTTGCTACGTATTTATAGGAATCTTTGTCTTGTGAATGATTGATGCTTTCTTTCAATCTTTTACTAACTCAGTAACCAAATAATAACCTTTAAATACATTACAATTATGAAAACTGTAAAATTGATTTGTGCGTTTATGTTCGTTGCCGGAATGACCTTGATGGGTTCCTGCAGTAGTGATGACAATGGTGGCGGAGGCGGAAATGCCGCTTTGGGTACCATTAAAGCGAAAGTGAATGGTACGAATGTGACCACGATGAGCATGGTGACTTTTGCTACTCGAACTGGTTCGTTTCTGACCTTACAGGGAAATACCGGAGGTACTTCTAGTAAAGCATTTGTTTTAAATGTTACCACTCTTAATGGAGTTGGGACTTATGATATTGGTGGTGGTTCTACCGGCTTGGGTCAAGCTAATACAAGTTATACAGAGATTACGGTTAATCTATCAAATCCCGGAGCTTCTGATACTAAAGTTTGGCAAGCTCCTTATACTGGGGGTGAAAAAGTAGGTGAGATCAACATTTCTGAGATTTCAGATACCAACGTAAAAGGGACATTCTTTTTTACCTGCAAGAACTCCACCGATGAATCCATTAAGAATGTAACCGAAGGCTCTTTCAACATTAACTTCTAAAGAACTTCACCCCCAAGTTTGAGGGGTGTTTCTCATTTCTGTCATTTTTAAAACCGTTAAAACAAATTGTATGGAAAAGAAAATACAATGGGTAAAAGTAGCTGTAATTGTTACTTTGTTATTGAACACCTTATTGTTATGTACTCAAAAATAAATCATTAATAATGTGGAGATCAGAGACCACTTAAAAAACGAGGCGGTACTGAAAAGCCTTATGAGTAAGAAAATTAATTTTTAGTTATATGAAAAACACTAGATATACTATAGCATTATTACTATTCACTTTTGCTCTTTCCTTTAGCAGCTTTTCTCAGAGCATCACCTCTAAGGAGACGGGAGGTGGAAAAGGATTTAATCAAGCTAAATTTAAAAGTGCACCCAAAAAAGTTTTCATCAATAGTTTCAATGTTTATTTTGAAGTATTTGGAAGTGCAGAAGCGTCTACAACCGGTGGAGAGAGTTTTGGCAGAGTACACTCAAGCACCAAAACAGCTATGGGTGTTGCCTTATATGGTGTGGACAGTGAAGATTTTTTAGAAATCACAAACCAAGCCTATCAATATTTTGTAAATGATTTGAAAAGTAAAGGTTTTGAAATTGTCTCTGCTGATGAAGCCGCTAAAACTAGCCTTTACAGTAATTGGACAAGAAAATCGGGAGGAGAATTAAGCAGTGCAGAAGCAACTGGCTTTGTGAGAGTGACCCCTGAAGGTTTTGATTATTTCGTTCCGGGTGAAAAGAAATCCGGAAAAGAGCGAACAACAGTTTTTGACCGTTCACCTGCACTTTCAAAAGAATTGGATGACGCTATTATTGCGAACGTTTCGTTTACTTTTGATTTTATTGATATGAAAGTATTCCGTTCTGAATTGCTAAAAATATCTAATGTAAAAGGAAAAGTAAATTTTAAAGTAGACGTTACTCCAGGTCCTTCGATGGATATATCGAAAGTGAGTTTCAGTTATGGAAAAACATTTACTGCAGCAACTGCTTCTATTGAAAATGTACTAAAGAAAAGTATTCCCATTGAAGCTCCTGTATTTAAGGATGAAAAATTCAGTGAAACTACCCAAGCACAGGCGACGAATATTCCCAATTGGGCAAATTATGTGTATGTTACCACAGATAAATCTATGGCAGCGTCTCATTCGGTGACGTGTGATGGTGGATTATATAAAAAAGAGACTTCTAGACTCCTGAAGGAGTTTTTAACGGTTGGTTTAAAGGAACTCTATGATAAAGCTAAAGTAAACTAATGCATACTCATTTTGATCAGCAATCATCCAGTTAAAAGTTAGATAAGTCTCATGAAGTTTAGTGTTGAAAATTACCGCCTTTACAAAAAGGCAAAATACAAATGACAATGTTATTCACGCTTTTGATTTGGAAAATTTAGTTTAGTGGTTTTTTTTCTTAAACCCGGATTATGCATTAGAGAGTCGTAATGAGAGGCTAAAGTGCAAAAAATCAGCTATTTATTTTAGCAAAGCGTAGCGTCGCTACGGTTAAGAAAATAAATAGGCGTAGCTTCTGATTTGAAGCAATTTAGACTTGTAATAGATTTTCTAATGCATAATTCGGGTTAAAGCACCTCATTGACCATTTGGCCTGAGGTGCTTTATCTAACAACAATAGTCATGAAACAACTCTTTACGATCTTTTCATTATTAGTTTTGATTCCAGGCTTTTCGCAAGAAATACTTTGGAACAAAAAACGTGTGGATTCATTGAATGCATTGCCTTATGAAGAAGTGGTATCGAATGCGGTTTCATTGACTAAAATCTATAAAGAGGCAGCGGCTTTTGCTCAACAAGATCGCTATTTGAAAGGAGAAACCCAAGCCTATGAAAAGCTTGGGTTGATTTATTATTATTTGGGTCAATATGATCAGCAACATACCTATTTGCTCAAAGCCATCAAAGGATATGAACAGTTGAATGATACTCCCAAGCTCATTGCTATGTATGGAGGTTACGGTTATCAAATCAAAAGAAGGGATATGCCTAAAGCTTTGTTTTATATGCAAAAAGCCCTTAGAATGGATTCTCAGGAAAAGTATATAGAATCGGTGCCAGTGATTGATAACTATGGTGTATTAAAAGAAATGCTAGGAGAACTAGACAGTGCGAAATATTATTATTACAAGGCTCTTACATTCAAGGAAAACACCAATGATAGTTTAGGTATTCCGTATAGTTTACATAAAATTGCGGGAGTTTATGTGATGGAGAAAAAGTTTTCAGAAGCACTTCCGCTCATTCATCGAGCCTTAGCTATCAGGCAGAAAAGAAAGGACGTGATTGGACTTGCAGAAAGTTATACTTTTTTAGGTGAATATTATCAGGCAGTGGGTGAGCTAGAGAAAGCAAGAGATTATTTCAGTCAATCGAATAAGTTGGCGAGACAACATCAGTATAAATATTTAGCTCAAGAAAGCTATCGAAACCTGTCTGATATTGCCGCATCTTTAGGGAATTATCCCGAAGCATTGGAACAATATAAATCCTATACCAAGTACAAGGATAGTATTTTAAATTTGGAAACCAATAACCGGGTGGCTGCTTTAGAGATTGCTTTTGAAACCGAACAAAAAGACAAAGAGATTCTCAGGAATAAAGCCCGATTGGCGGAGAAAAACCTTCAACTGGTTGTGTTGTTGTTTTTATTTGTATTAGCAGTGCTTTTAGGGTATGGATTCTGGTACCGTCAACGTATCAAAACCGTTCAATTGGAGCGAGAAAATGCCCTAAAAGAGGCACTTTCAAAAATTGAAATTCAGCGGCAGTTGCAGGAACAGCGTTTATTGATTTCACGTGATTTACATGACAGTATTGGAGCACAACTCACCTTCATCATTTCTTCTGTTGATCATTTGAAATACCAATGGTCTAAAGAACAACCTGAGTTGCATCAGCGATTAGAGCACATTAGTGATTTTACACGCACCACCATTGTTGAATTGAGAGACACTATTTGGGCAATGAACAAGGAGGCCATAACTGGGGATGATTTGGAATCCCGAATTGCTAATTTTATTAACCAAGCTACATTATCTGTCGGACATATTCAGTTTGAATTTGTGATGGATGACATTTTAAAACAACACATGCAATTAGGAGCTCGAAGAGGCATGCATCTCTATCGCATTATTCAAGAAGCCGTTAATAATGCCTTAAAACATGCCCATGCAAAACATATTCGGGTGAGTTTACACCCCACTCATATTTCGAATCAAATAGAATTACAAGTGAAAGATGATGGAAAAGGAATTGATATGGATACTTTAGAACTTGGGAATGGTTTGAACAATATGAAAAAAAGAGCCTCAGAGATGGGAGGAGATTTCAGTATTAAAAAAGGGGATATAGGCACTGAGATTTCAATGTTGTTTTACCAATAAACCCGAAATCAAACTGTTAAAAAATTAACTTATTTTTATACCTTTAACCATTCAGAAACTAAAACTAATTTTATGACGATGAACATCAGAACCTTCTTCACGTTGCTGATGGCTCAATACATACTTGTTTTTTCTTATGGACAATCTCCTGAGGAACTCATTCAAAAAGCTAAAAAGCAAAAAGGGGATGCACAGTCCACAACCTTTGTGGAATTGTCTCAATGGTATCAGACTCAAAAAGATTCTCTGGCATTGTTTTATGCCGAGAATGCCCTGCTTGCCGCTGAAAATGAATCACAACGTGGGTGGGCAGCTTTTCAGATGGCCAATGTATACCGTGATCCGTTTTCTAACGATCCTCTTCGGATAAAATGGTTGAATGAAACCGTGGTATTAATGGAGGGAAGAAATGATTCCATCACGGCCTTATCATTGCATTATTTGGCCGGAATACATCAACGAAAAGGGATGTATCCTGAGGCTTTGAAAGCAGCATTAAAATCAATGCAAATAAGGGAAAAATTACCTAATCAAGCAGATTATATCAAATCGTTAATCAATCTTGGTTATGTGTATGATCGTATGGGGGATTATGAAAAAGCAATAAGTTGGCATGAAAAGGCCTTGGAGGCTTCTTTGCAATTTAATGATGACGAGTTTATTGGCCGGTGTTATGGTTTGATTGGAATTGCATATGATGAACTAGAGCAATTTGATAAAGCACTGGAATATAATTTTAAGGCGATAGAATATTTTAAAAATGTCTCAGATTTGGGGTATCAAAGAGCTTGGTTTTCTAATATTGGGAATACTTATACCAAGTTAAATGATTTTACAAATGCTGAAAAATATACTAGAATGGCACTCGCACTGGACGTACCCACTGAGAGCAATTTGGTGACTTTGGTCAATCTTGGAAAAATTTTCCTTGAAACCGAACGCTATCAGGAAGCTCAAAAGGTATTGGATAGTGCAGTGGTTTTGATTCAAGAAGCCGATAACAAACGTTTTTTATCTGAGGCGTATTATCGTTTGCATGAACTCAAAAAGAAGGAGCATAAATTTGAAGAGGCACTGAAGTATTTCGAACTTTACAAAGAGAACGAAGATTTTATGCATGATGAAGCCAAAAGCAGGCAAATCAATGAAATGTCGATACAGTATGAAACTTACGAAAAAGAAAAGGAGTTGCTGCTGAAAGAATCCAAACTGCAAAACCGAAATTTTCAACTGGTGAGTTTGTTGGGATTGCTTTGCATAGTGGGGTTGGTGGCTTATTTGATTTTTAAACGACAGCAGCAAAAATCCAAAGACCAACTTAATGAAAGTGCTTTAAAAGAAGCATACTTAAAAATTGAAAACCAGCGGTTACTCGAAGAACAACGTTTGTCGATTTCAAGAGATTTACATGATAATATTGGGTCTCATTTAACGATGGTGATTTCCTCTTTGGAACATTTGAAGAAACTTTTCAAAATTGAGAATCCGGCCTTGGGAGCAAAGCTTCAGGAAATCACACAGTTCACTAAAACGACTATTGGAGAATTGAGAGACACTATTTGGGCTATGAATAAAGGAGAAGTGGTGCTGGAAGAGTTGCTGATGCGAATGACTAATTATTTGGCTCAACAACAAAGCATGTACCATGAGATTACTTTTCAATATGATTTTGATTCGTTGGAAAACCCAGAATTAAAACTTTCCGGTAGTCAGGCTATTCATGTCTATCGAATTTTACAGGAAGCTATCCATAATACTGTGAAACATGCCGCTGCTGAACTTGTGACTGTTTCCCTTTCAGAAAAGGGCGGACAGCTTCATTTGTTGATTTCAGACAATGGAATAGGAATGGCAACAGAGACGTCAAATGAAGGAAATGGAATTGCCAATATGAGAAAACGTGCTGAGGTTTTGGGGGGAAGCATCGTCATTAGTTCTAATCAAGGTAAGGGCACACAAATAGAATTTAGATGTATATTTACAATATGAGCACACTACGCATAGGCATCGTTGATGATAATACTTTTCTGCTGAAAGCGGTTGAAGACAAGCTCTCTTTTTTTGAAGACGTTTCGGTGAGACTCAAGGCCATTCACGGTAAAGATTTGCTGCAAAAATTACAACAGAATGCTTTGTTGGATGTGATTTTAATGGACATTGAAATGCCAGAAATGAATGGTATTGAAGCTACTTTTCAAGTTAAACAAAAATACCCACAGATTAAAATAATTATGCTCACTGTTTTTGATAACGACGAACACATATTTAATGCTATTAAGGCTGGAGCCGATGGATATTTGCTCAAAGAAGTGAGTCCCGATATGCTTCACAATGGAATTCTTGAAACCCTCAATGGTGGGGCTGCGATGCACCCTTCAATCGCCATGAAAACCCTGAAGTTACTTAGGAATCCGATTGTTTTTGAAAATGTTAGCCTTGACGAAGAAATCAAACTAACCCCAAGAGAAATTGAAGTGTTGGAGCAACTCAGTAAAGGACTCAATTACCAGCAAATTGCAGAAAATCTGATACTATCACCAGCAACCATCCGAAAGCACATCGAAAATATTTACACAAAATTACAAGTGCACAACAAGCTTGAAGCTGTTCAAAAGGCCAAAGACCGGAATATTATTTAGCTTTTAGAGTTGGTTTTCTAAACTATCCCAACTACCGCCGTTGATAACTTCCACACCGTTGTTTTTTAAAATGGAAGCCGCTTGAGCACTTCGCATTCCTGAACGACAGCATACGATTACGGGTTTATTCATGTTTTTAATAGATGCCACTTTTGAAAAAACACTATCCAACGGAATGTTTTTGGAACCTTTGATGTGTCCTTGTTGAAATTCGCTAGTGGTTCTCACGTCAATAATTACTGCTCCTCGTTCTTTAAATTCTTTAATTTGGTTGGTTTTTGATCCAAAGCCTAATAGGTTTAATAGTCCCATAATTGATTAATTTTTTGACAAAGATAGTACTGCATAACCACCTACATTGTAACTTTTGTTACCTCGATACAATATTCTGTTATCTTTGAAACCATGAGAAATAATGATCGAAAGTCAGACATTATCATAAGTGCCGCCCGACTTTTTAAGGAAAAGGGATACAGTGCTGTTACCATGCGTGATTTGGCTAAGGAGTTGAATATCAAAGCGGCCAGTCTTTATAATCACATTGCTTCCAAGCAGGAAATTCTCGTGCTTATTGTGATTTCTTTAGCAGAAGAATTTACAGAGGTAATGAATGAGATTTTGGAATCTAATGTTTCCAACGTTGATAAAATAGATCGCGTTATTCATTTACATGTAGAAATATCCCATCGAAATCCGGATGCTTTAGCGTGTTTAAACAATGATTGGATGCATCTCACAGAAGATCAATTGGCTTATTTCCTTACGATGAGAGAAGATTATGAAAAAAACTTTATCAAAATTGTTGAAGAAGGTGTCGCCAAGGGTGAATTTAAAGCATTACAACCCAAAGTAACGGCTTTTACGATTTTATCAACCCTGCGAACGATGTATTTATGGATTGAGCGAACCAAAGACATTTCGGTTAATGAACTGACTTACAATGTTAAAGGTCTTTTATTGGAGGGGATTCGTAAATAGCAGTCTACATTTATTAACAGCTGTTAATTTTTTCAAACGTTTTCGTAACTTTATACTTTTATTGCTAAATTTGCCTGTGTAACTAACGGTTGTTAGTTTAAATTTAATTTTGAATATGGTACAATTTTATCCG
>JBKBOP010000060.1:0-12085 GCA_046293575.1 Flavobacterium sp.
CACCTGGAACGGCAGGACCTACCACAAAATTTCCAACGGTAAAGTTTACAGTTATGGTTCCATTTGGAGCAAACATAGTTCCATTAGAGGGTGAACCTATAGATAAGGTAGGTGATGCAGCTGCCCCAAAATCAGTGAGAACAATATCATCAATGTTTAAGCGATTGTTGGAAGTTCCTGTTTCAGTAGCTCTTTTAATTCTAATTCTAATATCTGCGTTGATGTTAACTACTTCACTAAACGTTTGAACGGCATCAGTAGCCGGAGCAGTAAAATCATTGCCAATTTGAATCCAGCTAGCTCCATTGTTGATGGAATATTCAACTCTCCAATCAACTTGAACATCTGTTCCATATCTTCTATATTGAAATGAAAGAGTTCCAAGTCCGTTGGTTTTATTGGCTAACATGGTCATAGAGGAAGTTCCATGGCCTCTCATTCTGGCAGATCTAGCTCCGTTTTTCCAATCAGCAGCTAAAGTACCTATCAAAGCTTCGGTCATATCCCAGTCCAACCCTGATAAAGCAACTGTTGCTGATGGATAACCACCTTTGGTTTCGTTTTCAAAATCAACTACATACTGAGCTTGAAGTGTGAAAACTGAAAAACATAAAAATAATAATGTGTAAATTTTTTTCATTTTTAGAAAATTAAAATATATCTAAGCAAAGATACAAAGTATAATTTCTAAAAGGGGGGATTACAATAAAGAGTATGTTATTTAATCACCAATTTTCGGGTGGCAGTAGCTTCACCCTCTTTGATTTTAATCATGTAGATGCCAGCAGATAAAGAAGAAACATTTAGTTCTCTGGAAGTAATAGTGGTCTTAAGAACCTCTTTTCCCAACACATCAAAAATGGTGATTTCTTTATCGAGGGACAATTTAGAGGTGATGTAAAGCTTTCCGTTGCTAACGGGGTTAGGATAAAAGCTAAGTCCCTCAATGGAAGTTTCCTGAGGTCTTGGCTGTCTGATGTCTTGTGCATTCATCGAAAATGACGAGAAAAAGAACAGCATGATAAGTAATATTGAGTAATTTTTAATCATATAGCTTTATACGTTGTAAATGTATAAAATTAATTTCAAAATCTATACCAAAAAACAAACTCCTCGATAAAAGGAGTTTATTTGTGATATAATTTAGTTTTTAGTCTTCCATTTTCTGCTTTCTGTGCAGTAATAGTTATTGTCATCTGGAAATTCTATGATAAATTTAGGTTGTGAATTTTTAGTGTAGTAAGGACTAATATCTTTTCCTTTAATAACTTTTTGAAAGAGCATTGCTGTAATTTCTTTCAGTTCTTCTTCAGGCATTTTCCATGTGCGACAGATTTCTTCGTAATAAACAATACTATCCTGCTCATTTTTTATAAGCTTCCCAATGGTGGCCACTTTTTTTAATGAAATGCTAGGAGCAATTTTCGTAATTGCAAAATAGATATCTCCATCTTCATTTTTGTAGTAATACAAAACATCACTCGCTCTTACTTTTTCATTGTAGTAAGGTTGAAAGACACTGTCAAATTTATTGGTATGAGTGGCTTTTTTTGGGAGTCCTTCATAATATCTAACAATTTCTTTTTTAAAATCCTCTTGTTCAGTTTCAGTGAGGTAAGTAGCGACTTCTATATTTTCTAATTTTTCTTGACAGGCACTTATAAAAATAAGACTAAGGATAATAAAGTATTTTTTCATTTTTTTAATGTTAAAAACCTCAACGGAGAAATCCGTTGAGGTTAGTTGTATTATGAATTATAGACTAGTAAACTTTGTTGATAGGGTTGAATTCAGCCCATCCATCTGTCCAGTCTGTTGCTCCAAAAGCACCTCTGTAAGCTACTTGAGTAAAATAAGCATCAGCAAGTTTAGGATTTGTAAAAGCAGCACCTGTAGTAAGCAAACCAGAAGTTACTGTGAACATTGGGTTACTTGGGTAAGCAGTACTAACATTGTTTCCGAAGAAAATGTTTGAATTTAAACCTAAAGCAGTGTAAATAGCAGCGAAATCCGTTTCTGTATTCATAACATTGTTTGCAGTCCAAATGGCTTGAACATCTGAAGCAGTAGCAGTCATACCAGAACCAACAGAGTAAGTAGTTGCAGGTGCTGACATGTAATTGTTTAACAAAAATCCATTTGGTGTGCCACCAACATAATTATTATATACTGATTGTTGGTTCATTCTGATACCTCTTGGCATACCTACAAAAACAGAGTTAGCAATGGTCACAGCTGTTCTTCTTCTCAAGTCAATAGCGTGTTGGTAGTTACCATTGATGGATTGGTTAGAGGTTAATCTTGGGCCAATACCAGTAATGTTAGAGAAAGTACCAGTAGTTAAGAATGCAGTTTCACCGTCATTTGGACCGTTGTCACATTCAAAAATGTTTGAACCTGATTGGTCAGCGAAACTTGGATAACGTACAGATAAACCAAATTGAACTCTACCTGAGTAACCATAGTCAACGTCAAAACAGTCATCCCACATAGCTAAAGCTACAAGGTATTTTCCGTCATTAGCACCACCGAACCACTCAAAACCGTCGTCACCACCAAAAGAAACCATGCAGTATTCCATTACAGTTTGACTACCAACACCACCCATGGTGATTGAATTGGTTTCGTTGTTTGGTGTTAGTTCAATACCACCGAATTCAACTCTAACGTATCTTAATGAACCAGAGTTATCTGCATCGTTGTTACCACCAAAAATTACTGGAGGTGTAATACCTTCAACAGCTGGATCTGGTTGGTTTACTCTTGCATTTCCAAGAATAACAAGACCACCCCAATCTCCTCTATCTCTTGCTCCTACAGGCAAGTTTGAAGTAAATACAATTGGACTAGTTGCGGTACCATTCGCAATTAATTTACCACCACGGTCAATAATTAAGGTTCCTTTAGTTGCTTTGTCACCTTTAATAATTGTACCAGGTTGAACGGTTAGAGTTTTACCACTTCTTACAAATACTTGTCCTCTTAGTAAGTATTGTTTGTCACTTGTTAAGGTTTGGGTATCAAGTTCACCTTGAAGAATAACATCCGTGTTTGGGTTATCATCATTGTTTCCTCCATTGTCATCGCTGCTACAACTTCCTAAGAAAAGTACGGCAATAAAGAGGCTTGCAAAATAAAAAAGACTTTTTTTCATAATTTTGAAAATTTAAATAATTGTGTTAAAGGTTTATTGTTAGAAATTATATGTTACGTTCAAGTTAAATAGAGTTCCTCTTCTAAAAACAGATATAGGATTGTCATCTTGTTTTTTAATTTTTTCATCTCTGTTCGAATCTTCAAAGAATTTGAATTTAGCGTTAAGTAAGTCTTGAATTCCAAGCTTTACTTTATACTTTTCAAAAGTTTTTGAAATTGTAAAATCTAATTGGTCTCTTGATAATTCATAAATGGTTGGAAATATAACATCTCCAACAGAGAAGATTCTGTCACCAAAACGGTTGTAAATTAAGTTGGCACTTACCCCTTTATCATCGTCATACCCTAGGGCAACATTTACGATATAGGGTGATTGGCCTTGAAGTGCTCTTTTTTGGTCCTGAGAAGTAACATCATCACCCAAATCAACTCTTGACTCAATATATGATGCGTTTAAGTTGGCAGAGAGTCGTTTCAAAAACCAGTTGTTAAAAACGTCTTTAAATGACTTTCTCATTTCAATTTCAACACCAAAATTATAAGCACTGTCAGCATTTTGATATAAGAATTGTGGTTGCTCTGTAGTGATTTGAGTTACATTTTCAATTGGTTTGGAGAAGAATTTATAAAACCCTCCAATACTGATGGTTTCCCCTTTGTTAGGATAAAATTCATATCTAAAATCTAAATTGTCAATGACAGCAATTTCAAGATCTTTATTACCAACCCTAGCGGCTTCATTTTCGAAATCATAAAATAAGAAGGGAGCAATTTCTCTAAATTCCGGACGATTGACAGTTTTGCTGTAGGCTAATCTTAGTAATGCACGCTCAGTTAAATTATAGCCAACGTTTAAACTTGGAAGCACTGACGTAATTGGATTATTTACAATAATCTTTTCAAAGTCATCCTGGCTATTTAGTTCTTGGATGTTGTGTTCAATTCTAACACCTGTGGTGATGTTAAATTTCCCAAGAGGTAATTCAGCCATTGCGTAACCCGCTGTTAACATATTTGTTGCAGTATAGGTGTCAATAGGTCTTGTACCTTCTCTTAATACCCAACCTTCTGTTGCATTCATATAGGCTGAACTGAAGATTTCATTCAATGGTAGCTTTGTTAAAAAGTCCCTTCTTTCAGAAGATATGGTACTTGCTAAAAAGTAGGATACATATCTTGCATCAAACTGTCTGTCTTTGTAGTCAAAATAATAACCACCTTTAAGCTTAATGCTTTCCAATTCTTCATCTCCTCTTACACGTTCAATGTAATGAGTATAACTTCCGCCATTTGCTACTGAAAATTCTTTAAGATTTCCAAAATATCTACCTGTGTCAAATAAGTTTGATGAAGCAGGATCAATCATAAAGAATTCTCCATTTGGATCATCTGCCAATCTCAAAGTTCTAAATCTTCGTAAATCAGGTTCTGATTCTGTCAAATAATTGAAACCTAATACCCAATCAATACTATTATTGTCTTTAACCTTGTGCTCACCTTCAAGTTGGCCCATATAGATACTTCTACTTCTGTACCCTAGAGAATAATTATTGAATTCGTCGTTACCTCTTTGTAAAAAGTTAAAACCATCCCTAAGAACTGTTTCGTTTTCTCCAATTTGGTTGAAAAGATTCTTAAACTTCAAAACATTATTTGCGTTTAATCTATAAATCCAGTTTGACATCAAAGTAATTCTAACATCATTTTGATACGTTTGGTCTAAATAATCAAACCATATAGGTGGTCTCGTTTCACCAGGATTTAAAGAGGTATATCTTTTGAATTCTCTATTATAGCTTTGAAATGAATTAGAGTAGGAAAGTGTATTGGTAGTCATTAATCTTTTTCCGTTTTTCAACTCAATATTTCTGCCAATACCAACCCCAACACTGTTATCCAAAAAAGCACTTCTGGAAGTGGGGTTAAAATTATTTTGTAAACTGTTGGCTGCTTCAATGCTGAGTGCATTATTGCTATTAATAGCACCAATGGATGGAAAATTTCCCGGTAAAGGTCTAAAATTATTATCAAAACCTAGAAAATCAGTTTTTGAACCCTCACTTTGTAAGTAATCTCCAAAAGTAGTTCCAGCTCTATAGCCAATGCCTATTCCTGCCATATTATAATCAGAAACGTTTTCTGATGTCGTAATTTTGATAATACCCCCCGAAAAGTCACCTGGTAAGTCCGGAGAACCTGTTTTGTAAATAACCATTTTATCAATGGCTCCGGTTGGAATCAAATCAAAAGAAAAGGTTCTTTTGTCAACTTCAGTACTTGGTGCAAGAGCATTGTTAATCAGCACATTATTATATCGTTCATTCAAACCTCTAATCATAACAAATCTACCATCAACAATGGTAACTCCCGGCACCCTTTGAATGGCCTGTGCTGCATTGGAGTCAGTTCCTTTAGACATCTGTTCCGCTGATATCGCACTCACAACTTGCTTGGCTTCTTTCATTTCGGCCATGATTGCAGCATCGGTATTTTTTCTACGCGTTGTGACAATTACCACATCCGCAAGCTGAACACCACCTCCAGCAGACATAGGGCTGTTCACTGTTACGGTTTGATTCGCTTTTACCGAAACAGGAATTTCAACAGTTTCATATCCTAAAAAACTAAATTGTAGCGTATAATTTCCGGGATCTACTGATAATGTAAATTTTCCATTTTCATCTGTTGTGGTTCCAATGGTAGTTCCTTTAATAATAGCGTTGGCAAAAGGAAGGGGTTCGTTATTCATGTCCTTATCAGTCAAAGTGCCACTGATAGTTCCTTTTTGTGCAAGAAGAGAAATTGTAAAAAATAAAGTTAGGGTTAGGAATTTGAATTTCATTACTGGTGTTCTTAATTTTTCGGCAAAGTAAGTTCAATCATGTAAAGCAGAAGTTACTTAGGTGTTACGTTTCTATTCAACTACTGTTACTAAAAAGTTAAGAGATTAAATTACCGTTAACAGACTATTTCATTTTGTTTTATCTTTACTTTTACAAACGTTTTAATAACGATTCAATTCATGAAAAAGAAAGACATTAAAATATTATTAGTTGATGACGAGCCGGATATTCTGGAGATAGTTGGATATAATTTGATGCAAGAAGGGTATCAAGTAGTCACAGCTTCAAATGGTAAAGAAGCCGTTCAAAAGGCTAAAAAGGAACTTCCTCAGTTGATCATTATGGACGTAATGATGCCGGAGATGGATGGTATGGAAGCTTGTGAACAAATCAGAAAAATGCCGGAACTTAGCCATGTAATAATTACCTTTTTAACCGCAAGAAATGAGGATTATTCTCAAGTAGCAGGTTTTGAAGCAGGAGCAGATGACTATATTGCAAAACCTATCAAACCAAAAGTATTGGTAAGCAAAGTAAAAGCACTATTAAGAAGACTTCGAGAAGATGAACAACCCTCTGATGTCTTAAGAGTAGGTGAGATTGAAGTAAATAGGGAAGAATACAAAATTGTGAAAGAAGGTCGAGAAATTATTCTTCCAAGAAAAGAGTTTGAATTATTCTATTTATTAGCTTCAAAACCCGGGAAGGTTTTCAAAAGGGAAGAAATACTGGATAAAGTTTGGGGAAATGAAGTGGTCGTTGGTGGCAGAACCATTGATGTGCATATCCGAAAACTTCGCGAAAAAATTGGAGATGATTTTTTCAAAACGATAAAAGGGGTGGGTTACAAGCTTGATTTGTAGATTCCCTTAAGCTATATTTCATACATTTGTATCCTTCTAATGTGATATGGCTTTAAAATTTAAAAAAACCTATAAGTTTGCCTTAAAATCAGGATTTTATATCATGCTTTTTTCATTTGGGCTGCTTTGGTTTTTTTCAGCTACTTTATATTTTATTCCTCTTCAATACATTTTTCTTTTTTCCTTACTCTTATTTTTATTTTCCTTTTTTGTTATTCAATACCGCGTGGAACGATTTATTTACCGCAGGGTAAAAAAAATCTACGATGATGTTTCCTTGCTGGAATCAACCACTTTAAGAAATCAACCCATCACGACCGATATGGCTACCCTCACCCGGGAAGTGCAAAAATTCGCTACGGATAAAAAACTGGAAATCGAAACCTTAAAAATTCGAGAAGAATACCGTAGAGAATTTCTGGGGAATGTCTCCCATGAAATGAAAACACCTTTGTTTACCGTTCAAGGCTATATTGCTACCTTACTCGATGGGGCGATGAACGATAAAAACTTACGAAAAAAATACTTGGAAAGAGCTGAAAAAGGAGTGGAGCGATTAATCTATATCATTCGTGACTTGGACATGATTACCAAATTGGAAACTGGCGGACTCAATATTGAATATACCCAGTTTGATATCGTAGAGCTCATTCAAAGCGTGTTCGATTTATTGGAAATGAGAGCTGCAAGAAAGAATATTTCACTCACTTTTGATATGCAGTATGCCCAACCCATTTGGGTGAGTGCCGATCGAGAAAAAATCCAGCAAGTACTCACCAATCTTTTGATGAATTCCATTAAATACGGAAGAGAAAATGGGACAACAGAAGTAAGTGTAGAAAATTTAACCACCACAAAAGTAATTGTGCGTGTCACAGATAACGGTGAAGGTATTCAAAAAGAAAATATTCCAAGAATTTTTGAGCGTTTTTACAGAGTGGACAAAAGTGGTTCGCGAACAGAAGGCGGTTCGGGGCTGGGACTCTCCATTGTCAAACACATCATAGAAGCCCACAACGAAAAAATCTACGTAGAAAGCCAATTTGGAGTGGGATCAGAGTTCTCTTTTACCCTCAAAAAGCAACAATAATTGTTTCCAGTCGGTTTGCTTTTCAATTTTAGGCAATCCTTTATACAAATCAATCTCATATAAGTTTTCAATTCTGAATTTGTCTTGTTTTGAATAGGGTACCCAACCTTCTTTTTTATATTTTTTTGCTAAATATTCTTGTTCAAATTGCCCTGGAGTAGGAATGAAATAGGCCTTCTTTCCAAGTTTTGCTAAGTCCATCACGGTGGTGTAACCGGAGCGGCATAAGATGAGCTTACTTTCTTGAATAGCCTGTTCCAGTTGATCAGTGGTCATATAGTTGTATAGGGTCATGGAACCAGTTTCGTTTGTTGTTTGCTCCCCCGAAACCACTCCTTTTACAAAGAGTACTTTGCCTTCATATTTTGAACATTCCTCTAATAGCAAGGCTTCCAACATCCCGCGTTGAGGTTCAGGCCCAGAGAGTAAAACCATTACATCATATTGAATCGGATATTCTTTTTTCTCCAATCGGGAGAGTGGCCCGATATAGGAAATTTTAAAATGAGGATGCTTGAGGTGACCTAATTTCCCAGAGAGATTGGGTTTGGTTTCCACATCGGGCACCCAACATTCGTCATACTTTTTAATGATATACTGATGAATCTTACTGGATATCCAGCTTGTATTACCAGTAAGTACATTGAGCTGATGCGTTATAAAAACCGAAGGTACTTTTTTAGAATGCACTCCCAAACGGTTATCTGAAATAATGCCGTGTAAACCATATTCTTTGACCCACTTTTTGGTGAGTTTTCGTTCATTAACGATGGCTTCCATCATTTTTGGACTGTTCTTGATGAGTTTCCACTTAAAGAAAGCACCGTTTTTGGCATACTCTATCTGATAGGAGGGCAACTCCAAAAAGGTCAGCTGAGGGAATTCCTTTTGAAGGAGTTGTAAAGCCACTCCATCCGAAGCAATAATAGGTTCAAAATTATGACGAATTAATTCATTGATGATGGGGATGCAACGCGTAGCATGCCCCAAACCCCAATTGAGAGGAGCAACTAAAATCCGCGGTAGTGGTGTGTCCAAAGTTTGGAAAGAATAAGTTTTTATCTAATGTAAAGATAGGGCGAATTCCAATACGGGATATTTCCCTAATTTTACCAAAAAATTAAATTACGTGGGAAGCAAGAACAAAATCAAGCGATTTAAAGAAAATGAAACCTTTGAAAATGTCATCCAACCTTCCAGAGAGGAGATTGTTAATGGTACATTCCAACTCAAAGGAAAATGGCAGTCAGAAGTTTTTAAAAATAACCATCCTGTGGTACTGGAGTTAGGATGTGGCAAAGGGGAATATACCGTAGGTCTGGCCGAAAGAGACCCCAATAAAAACTTCATTGGGGTAGATATCAAAGGAGCTCGCTTTTGGAGAGGGGCCAAAACCGCCCATGAAAAGGGCTGGAAGCATGTAGCGTTTTTGCGTACTCAAATTGAACTCATCGACCAGTGTTTTGCTCAGGGGGAAGTCGATGAAATCTGGATTACCTTTCCAGACCCTCAAATCAAATACAAACGCACCAAACACCGCATGACCAATGTGGAATTCCTAAAGCGATACCATAGCATCCTGAAAACCAACGGAACCATCCATCTTAAAACCGATAGCGAGTTCATGCATGGCTATACCCTCGGACTCCTTCATGGACTGGGCTATGAGGTACTCTATGCCAACCACGACATCTACCACAACCATGGTGCTCCAGAAGAAGTGACGCAAATCCAAACATTTTATGAGTCTCAGTATTTAGAAAAAGGAAAAGCGATAACCTACATTCGGTTTAGGTTGCCTGAAAAGTTGTAGAATAGACCTGAAAAAACACATTTGAGCCGATTAATTGACTTAATCGGCTCATTTTTTTGTTATATTTGAGCCGAATAGAAGTAATAAACGGCTCATGGACTATTTTTGGCAACAGGTAAATTTTCCTGATTTTCAATTTGAAATTGCTGACTTCATAAGTCAGATCCAAGAATTTGCCAAAGAATTTGGGGAAGTAAATGGTTTGTTGGTAAATGTCACAGAAGAAAATAAAAAGTCAATATTGCTTCATATTTTGGTTTCAGAAGCTATAAAAACGTCTGAAATTGAGGGTGTATATTTTAGTAGAGAAGATATCATGTCTTCATTACAACACCAACTGGGAATCGCAGAAGTGTCATACACTTCGAAAGATAAAAAAGCACAAGCTATTTCTGAATTAATGTGGCAAGTGAGAAAGGATTATCAAAAACCATTTTCATTAGAGATGTTAAAGCAATGGCATACTACCTTGATGAGATTTGATAAAACCGTAAACGAAGGAGTCTGGAGAAGTAGTGCTGAGCCCATGCAAATTATTTCCGGAAGAGCCGGTAATATTGAGGTTCATTTTGAAGCTCCCCCTTCAGACGTTTTACCACAACTGATGAATGATTTTGAGCAGTGGTACCATTCTTTTCAATATCATGACTTGGGAACTACGGGCAGAGCCATGTTGCGTGCTGCTTTAGTCCACCTTTATTTTGAAACACTGCATCCGTTTGAAGATGGGAATGGGCGAATCGGAAGAGCACTGGCTGAAAAAGCACTGTCAGAGACCTTAGAAACACCTATTTTTATTAGTCTTTCTAAAAAGATAGAAGAAAACAAGCAGGCCTATTATGAGCATTTGAAACAAGCCCAACGCAAACAAGAGGTTACGGAATGGTTGTGTTATTTTTTTTTTGTGATTAAAGAAGCACAAAAAGAGGTGAAAGAAACTGTCAGATTCGTCGTTGAAAAAGCTGTTTTTTTTGATCGATATAGTCATCAACTCAATGAACGTCAATCCAAAGTGTTGCGAAAAATGACAGATAAAGGAAAGTTCGGTTTTGAGGGCGGAATGACCTCCAAAAAATACATGTCAATAACCAAAACCTCAAAAGCAACAGCTACCCGAGATTTACAGTTTTTGCATGAAATTGGAGCTTTGACGAGAGAAGGCGAAGGTAGAGGGGTGAAGTATCATCTGAATTGGATTATAAAGAAAGACTTTGTTTTATAGTGAACAACTAGTTTTTTTCAGATAGATAGGAGTGAAGGTAAAATAGTGCAGTATATCACTAACATTTAGTTTCTTTCCAACAGCAATAAAAAGTGGTTTATCACATTTTTTGTAACTTTGTTTATGGGTTATTTTTCAACCCACACAATAACGAACCCCATCGTTATTCACCTTCTTAAAAAAAATCGTATGCGAAAAATAATTTTCTTTTTTATTGGAATGTTAGGAGCACAAGCTCAAACGTCGTCCTGGAGTCTGGAAATAAACTATCCTATTTTAGTAGATCAAAATTTCGTGGGTGCCAATTTTAATGGACTCGTTGAAGTAGGAACCAAATACCAGTTTTGGGAAAACGTTTCTTTTAAAACCGGTGTTTCCTTGCATACCGGTTTGTTCAAAGATAAAGAAGACATCCAAGGTGCTAACATCGATTTTGATTTACTGATTTGGACGATACAACCACGCATCTACGGAGAGTTGTTTTTACCTTCCTTTCCAAAATTCCATCCAATGGTAGGAGTAGGCTATAGTGCTGTAACCTTTTTTACCAATGGCAATGTGATGACCTTCTTCCCACAAGGCAATGAAACTCGCTACGGATTCAATGTAACAGCGGGCTTTTCATTGGATGTGAGCAAACAATGGTACTTTCTGGCCAATTATGACTTTATAAAACTTTCCAATTCCGGTGCTTTCAACAGCCCTTATTTGCAAAACATCAACGCAGTGAAAGTGGGAGTTGGGTATAGGATTTAAAGATTGATTTTAAACTATAGACAATTGTTGCTACTATAACCTTTTGTTAATATTTCCACCTTAAAAATATAAATGTTTTCAAAACATTTTATTATTTTTACTACTAATAATTTTATGAAAGGAGGCCGAAAACCTTTAAGCGGGGCGAATCCGAAAAGCCTAACGAGTAGGACAAACGTTTTATAATTATGGCAAATTACAAAATCGAAGAAATTGAAGGTATTGGCCCTGTGATGGGTGAAAAATTAAGAGCTGTTGGAGTAAACAATACAGACAAATTGCTTGAGGCTACTAAAACAAAAAAACAAAGACAAGACTTGGCAGCACCTACTGATATCTCCG
>JBKBOP010000061.1:0-11941 GCA_046293575.1 Flavobacterium sp.
GTTGTAGATGCCCTCCGCGGCTTTGCCATTTTTGGGATATTTATGGTCAATATGCCTGGTATGTTTAAGCCCGCAGTTGAATTAATCATGTTGCCCTCCTTAGGTCATGGCACACTGGATGTCATGGCTCACAGCCTGATCATGTTCTTTTTTACAGGCAAATTTTTTGTGTTGTTTTCCCTGCTTTTTGGTTTCGGATTCTATATTTTTCTTCATAAGGATGGAGAACCTACCAAGGAAAGTGTACAATTGTTTAGAAAACGGGTGTTTTGGTTGTTACTTTTTGGATTCCTTCATGCGATTCTATTATGGGAAGGAGATATATTGGTGTATTATGCACTTTTTGGGTTTTTACTCATCTTGTTTCGAAAGTCCTCAATCAAAAAAATAGTGGTTTGGACGGTTATTTTTATGCTCATCCCCATAGCTGTGGTGGGACTGGTATGCTTACTGCCCATTTTGTTAGCTTCCAATGAGGTGGCAATGGCCGCGTTTGAACAAGGAAATCAGGAACAATTAATGGCTACACAAGACCTGGTTGAGAGGGCCTACCAAGCCTACAGTAGTGGCTCTTACCCGGAAATCATGAGCATGAATTGGGAACAATGGCTGTTTATGTTATCCGGAATTTTATTTTTTTATCCTACATGTATGGCCATGTTTTTAATTGGACTCCTCATAGGGAGAATAGGTCTGTTTGCCAACTATCAGGAACATCTTCCCTTTTTCAACAAAGTGTTTTGGATTACCCTACCCATTGGAATCGCATGTAACCTGTTATTGATTCTTTCCATCCTAAATTTTAACCCCGGTGTCATTGATGGCTGGGCTTTTATAAGCAGAACGTTTGGCATTATAGGGGGTGTGGTCATGATGTGTACCTACGTGTCCGGATTTATAATGTTGTATTATAAAGGTGCATTTCAACGACTTTTTAACGGGTTTTCGAATGTGGGAAAAATGGCCCTTACCCATTACATTACGCATTCAGTAATCGCTTTGTTGTTGTTTCGATTAGATCTATTTGGTTTGTTTGGTAATATTGAAGTGTGGCAAGGCATCTTATTGGTTTTGGCAATTTTTGGTTTTCAAATTGTTTTTAGCAAGTGGTGGCTTCGTCAATTTAAATTCGGCCCGCTGGAATGGCTATGGAGGTGTTTAACCTATGGAAAAATTCAACAAATGAAGATTAAATAAAATACGTCAACATCAAAATCTTCGTATTTTTATACCACATATTTTACAAAATCTTGAAAAATGATTCACATTTAACGTAACACCAGTATACTATGAATGCACAAAAACAAGTCGTTTGGATCACGGGAGCTTCTTCCGGAATCGGAAAAGCGATGTCTCTGGAATGGGCTAAATTGGGATTCAATGTCGTTCTTTCAGCCCGTCGAGTTGAGTTATTGGAAGAAGTTGCAACTGAAATCAGAAAGATGGGTGTGCAAGCCTTAGTGGTGTCCACAGACATTATGGAAGAAGCATCCATTAAAAATGCCGTTAAAACTATCATAACTACTTTTGGGCAATTAGACATCGCCGTTGCCAATGCAGGTTTCGGAGTGTTCGGCACGATTGAAGAACTTTGTCAGGAAGACTGGCAACGACAGCTTCAGGGTAATGTGATTGGATTGGCTATGACCGCCAAATATGCTTTACCTCATTTGAAAAAAACCAAAGGTAGAATTGCTTTAGTGGGAAGTGTGGGTGCTTTTTTACCGAATCCTTATGTGGGTGCCTATGGTGCCTCCAAAGCTGCGGTGAACTCCATTGGTTTGACCCTGCAGGTTGAGTTGCACGGCACAGGTGTGAGTTGCACTACCTTGCACCCTGGTTTTGTGAAATCTGAAATTGCCCGTATTGATAATGACGGTGTTTGGCATCCCGATCGCAAAGATCCCAGACCTGAAAATTTAATGTGGCCCACCGAAAAAGCCGCTCACGTGATGGTAAAGGCGGTTATGAAAAGAAAACGAAATTATGTGTTTACTGGTCATGGACGTGTTGCAGTTACTTTGCAACGATGGTTGCCTGGCATGATGCGAAAAATGATGGCGAAGGCTCCAAAACCTTCTTAACAGAACATTAGCGGTGGTCAGTCTAAAATTCTTTGGTGACTCACAGCGGATTTGATACCTTTGGAAGATGAACCTCGAGTCACAACAACATATTTTAACCCGATTTCAGCATTTGGAACTATTGGCTCATCAAGTAGTAGAGGGCTTTATATCTGGGATGCACAAGTCGCCTTTCCACGGTTTTTCAGCTGAATTTGCTGAACATAAAATTTATAATAAAGGCGAAAGTACCAAGCACATCGACTGGAAATTGTTTGCCAAAACAGATCGACTTTATACGAAACAATATGAAGAAGAAACCAATCTGCGATGTCATTTGATAATCGACAATTCTTCTTCCATGCATTTTCCAAAGTTGGAGAACAACCAGCCTTTTTATGAAAGTAAAATTGGCTTTTCTGTATTGGCTGCAGCGGTGTTGATGAATATGCTTAAAAAGCAACGGGATGCCGTGGGACTAAGTGTCTATTCCGACACCTATGAATACTATACTCCAGAAAAAGGGAGTGACCGTCACCACAGAATGTTGTTGAATAAATTAGGAGAGCTATTGGAACAACCCAAGGTTTCCAAGCCTACAGACACGGTTACTTTTCTTCATCAAATTGCAGAAAAGATTCATCGTCGCTCGATGATTGTTTTGTTTACGGATATGTTTCAACATCAAGACGATCAGGCTTTGTTCAATGCCTTGCAACATTTAAAACACAACAAACACAAAGTAGTTGTTTTTCATGTGGTGGATGAAAAAAGCGAACTTCAATTTGATTTTGACAATGCCCCAAGAAAATTTGTTGATGTAGAAAGCGGTGAAACCATTAATTTATATGCTGATCAAATCAAAGAAGCGTATCATAAACAGGTGGAAACCTTTTTTAAAGACTTGGCCTTAACTTGTGCTCAAAATAGAATAAGATATGTTCCTGTGAATGTTGGGGCAGATTTTGAACAAATTCTTTTGACCTACCTTATTGAAAAGCAGCAGTTTGGATAGAGATGTTACAAGACTCCTAAAAAACCTCACAAAAAGATTTGTAAAAACAAAAAACAGCAGTATATTTGCATCCGCATTACCGATAAGGTAGCAACGGTTTGGTAGTTCAGTTGGTTAGAATACCTGCCTGTCACGCAGGGGGTCGCGGGTTCGAGTCCCGTCCAGACCGCAAAAAATTTGGGAAGCATTCTGAGAAATCAGAATGCTTTTTTGCCCAAAAAGAGTTTGAAAATAGTTGTGTTGTTTTTATCTGCCGCAAGGCAGATAGGTTTAGTAGTTAGACCGATGAAAAGCTATCCCGTTTTCGGGACGGCTTTTTTGTTTTTAAAGACCTTTCTTTATGAATCACCATCATTTTATTATTCACAAACCTCATGGCTACCTTAGTCAGTTTATCTATCAAAAAAAGAGAAACAAAAAACTGTTGGGGGAATTGTATGTTTTTCCTGAAGGTACGATGGCTATTGGGAGGTTGGATGAAGATTCAGAAGGCTTGTTGTTATTGACCACCGATGGTCAACTCAGTGAAATCATTCGAAGTAAGAAAGTTGAAAAAGAATACTTAGTGCAAGTAGACGGTATCATAACTACAGAAGCGATAGAACAACTTAAAGCAGGAGTACGCATTGGGGTGAAAGGTGAAAAATATCAAACCTTGTTCTGTGACGTTTTCACAGCAGACCCATTTCCTCTAGAAGGGAAGAGAATCCGCTCTGAACGCCACGGACCCACTTCTTGGATTCGCATGATTCTCACCGAAGGTAAGTTTAGACAAATTCGAAAAATGACTGCTGCGGTGGGATTCCCTACTTTGAGATTAGTACGCATTCGAGTAGATAATGTCTATTTAGGAGCTCTTAAAGCAGGGGAAGTTCAAATTTGGAAACCAGAGTATTAACCTCTGTTGAGCCACCAAATTGCGGCATTGAGAATTGTAGCAAAACTCACCCAAGCCAAATAGGGCAATAAAAGTTTTGCAGCCAAGGAGTTAATAGGCTTAAAACTCAAATACGTTTCCCGAATCAACAACCACAATAAAACAATTTCAATTAAGGCAATAAAAGGATTTTTCAATCCGAAAAACAAGACACTCCAAGCAGCGTTCAAAATGAGTTGGAAGGTAAATAAAAGTAATGCTTTTTTCTTAACTTCTTTATCAACATTTTGACTCCACACCAAGCCTGCTGCCCATCCCATCATGATATACAAGAGTGTCCATACAGGACCAAACAACCAAGAGGGCGGGTTAAAAAAAGGTTTTTCAAGCGTAAGGAACCAATCGTTTACCGAACTTTGGGTGGCAAAACCTGAGGCAAAACCCACTCCAAGACAGATGAGAATGGCAATTCCAATTTTGAAGGGAGCTTTCATTTTTTTGTTTCAAATATACTTATTATTCTTAAACAAAAATAAAATAGAATACCACTGAAAATCTTATCTTTGCCAAAAATGCATACATGCTCACTGAACACGATTTTATTCCAAAGGCTTCAACGGTGGAAGTTAATGAATTCGACACCCAATGGTCAGCTCCAAGTAATATTGCTATCGTTAAATATTGGGGAAAAAAATCAGGTCAAATTCCTGCAAATCCTTCCTTAAGTTTCACATTGAATCATTGTAAAACGATTACCTCACTTTCGGCTCATCGAAATTTAGAACAAGAAGGAGTTTGTTTTGAATTCTCTTTTGAAGGCAAAGAAAAACCCTCGTTCCGACCCAAAATTGAAACCTTTTTGAAGCGTATAGAATCTTACACACCTTATTTGAATACTTACCATTTAAAAATTGATACCTCCAATACTTTTCCGCATAGTTCAGGAATTGCCTCGTCTGCTTCTGGGATGGCCGCACTTTCGGTAGGCATTATGAGTTTAGAAAGAGCGTTACACCCAAACATGACCGAGGAATATTTTTGGAATAAGGCCTCCTTTTTGGCTCGATTGGGCTCTGGGAGTGCATGCAGAAGTCTGAAAGGCGAGGTGGTTATTTGGGGAAATCATCAGGAAACATCCAACAGTACCGATTTATTTGGTGTTTCGTTTGAAAACCTTCATGAAAATTTTAAACAGTGTCAGGACACCATTTTGTTGGTAGACAAAGGAGAAAAAGAAGTATCGAGTACGCTCGGTCATGATTTGATGCTCGGGCATCCGTTTGCACATGAGCGATTTGAACAAGCCCATCGGAATTTGACGCAGCTCAAAACAATTTTAACTTCCGGAGACTGGGAATCTTTTATTGCCTTGATGGAAAGTGAGGCCTTGACTTTGCATGCCATGATGATGACTTCTCAGCCTTATTTTATCTTAATGAAACCCAATACACTTGAAATTATCCAACGTATTTGGAAGTTTCGAAGGGAAACTGGTTTAACTATTGGTTTTACTTTGGATGCCGGAGCGAATGTGCATGTGTTGTATCCCAAGGGTCAAGCCGAGTCAGTTTTACAATTTATTAAGAATGAATTGATTGGCTATTGTCAAAACCAGCAGTATATTTGCGACGAAATGGGAAGCGGGGCGATGAAGCTAACGTAATTTTTATATCTTTATAAAAAATTGGAGATGGATCTTCACTTGGAAAAATTAGAATTGATTAAAAAGCTTGCCGAAACAGAAGATGTGTCGGTAGTCAAAGCCATTCAAAAAATATTTAACCGAAAAAAGAAGGATTTTTGGGAAGAACTTACCCCTGAACAACGAGAAGAAATTGAGGAAGGTGAAAGAGAGATTGAACGAGGAGAGTATGTAACTTTTGAATCAATCTTAAAAAAATATGACTATAAGCCGCGAAATTAAATTTTCAATTAGAGCAGAAAATGCCTTGCATAAAATAATGTTCTACTTGAAAGAGGAATATAGTGTTAGGTTACAACATGATTTTTTAGATAAAATAAATTTTGCATTAAAAGCCATTCAACTAAATCCGGAAGGATTTCCAAAATCAGAAATAAATAAAAATCAACATAAATGCGTAATCACCAAGCAGACCACTATGTATTATAGATTCAATAGAAACGAAATTAGAATATTGGCCTTGTTTGACACACGTATGAATCCTGAAAAGATTAAGAAAATAAAATAAAAACAACTATGAAAGGACCACTTTTTTACTCAAAGATTTTATTGTTTGGAGAGTATGGCATCATCAAAGATTCCAAAGGTCTTTCCATTCCTTATAATTTTTATAACGGTGCCTTAAAAATTGAGAAGCATCCCTCTGAGGCAGCCAAAAAATCCAATCAAAGTTTGCAAAAGTTTTACGTTCATTTGGAAACACTTCAACAGGAACAACCTGAATTGGTTTCTTTTGATAGCGAGCGTTTGAAAAATGACATTGATGCAGGGATGTATTTCGACTCCTCCATTCCACAAGGATATGGTGTTGGAAGTAGCGGTGCTTTGGTGGCAGCTATTTACGATAAATACGCTTTAAATAAAATTACGGTACTAGAAAATCTAACTCGAGATAAATTGTTGCAACTCAAAACGATTTTTTCTCAAATGGAATCTTTTTTTCATGGAAAAAGTTCTGGTTTGGATCCACTAAACAGTTACTTGAGCTTACCAATTTTAATCAATTCACAAGATAATATTGAACCCACAGGTATTCCTTCGCAAAGTCCAGAAGGCAAAGGAGCTGTGTTTTTATTGGACTCAGGCATGGTGGGAGAAACCGCTCCCATGGTGCAGATTTTCATGGAAAATTTAAAAGACCACGGCTTTAGAAAAATGCTTCAAAGTCAGTTTGTAAAACATACCGATGCTTGTGTGGATGATTTCCTGAAAGGCGATATTAAATCTCTTTTTTCTAATACTAAGAAACTTTCCAAAGTGGTTTTGAATCATTTCAAGCCTATGATTCCTGAAAACTTCCATCATATTTGGAAAAAGGGAATTGAGTCAAACGACTATTACTTGAAACTTTGTGGTTCTGGGGGTGGTGGTTATATTTTAGGATTCACTCAAGATTACGAAAAGGCAAAAGCGGCACTTAAAGATTATAAACTCGAAGTAGTTTATCAATTTTAAGGAGCTTTTATCTTATGGCATTATCGAGAAAATACAAGTTGTGGTTGATGAAGTGGCTCAGCTTGTTTTCTGTAGTTCGAGGCTATAATATTCCAATTATTGCCTTAGCTCAATACTTAGCGGCTATTTTTATTTTAGCTCCCGAGAAAAGAGCCTTAGAAGTGCTTTTTGACTTCAATCTTTTTATATTAGTATTGGCTTCTTCCTTAACCATTGCTTCAGGATACATCATTAATAATTTTTACGATTCCAAAAAAGACCTGATTAATAAACCCAATAAGTCGATGTTGGATCGCTTGGTCTCTCAAAAAACCAAATTACAAGTGTATTTTGGTATTAATTTTTTTGTGTTTCTAATTGCCTTTTTAGTCTCTTGGCGGGCAGTTTTATTCTTTTCAGCCTATATATTTTCCATTTGGTTCTATTCTCATAAAGTCAAAAAAATAGTCTTTCTCGGTAACATCATGGCCGCTCTATTAGCAGTCTTGCCATTTTTTGGAATCTTGCTGTACTTTAAAAATTTCTATCAGGTCATTTTTGCCCATGCCACTTTTTTGTTTTTAATCATTCTCATTAGAGAAATGGTTAAAGATTTAGAAAACCTAACCGGAGATATGGCTCAGAACTATTCAACTATTCCTGTTTTGTTTGGTGAATCTATGAGTAAAAAAATTATCACAGTGCTCACTTTGGCAACGGGTATTCCTGTTTATATACTCATTGATATTTTTGATGTGGGGTATATGGACATTTATTTCTATTTCAGTTTTATGGTGTTGATTCTATTTCTTGTCAAACTTTGGAATTCAAAAACCAAATCAAATTATTTACTTCTGCATAACTTACTGAAGTTTATCATTGTTGCAGGAGTCTTTAGTATCATACTTATTAAGCCTTCTTTACTTATATACGGTAGGGAGTTATTGCCTTTGTAATTTTTCAACGGTCTTTGCGGTCATTATTTGGTTATCTTTGCAAAAAAATCAATTATGAGTCGCCATCAGGGAGAAAATAAAAAAGGAGGAGCTTCGGGTCGTCAAGGAGGAGAACGAAAACCAAGCTATGCCAGGGGGAATGCCCCCATACGTAAAACCAATAAGCCAGCGGCATCAAAACCTGAATCTGATGAGGTTAGACTGAACAAGTACATTGCTAATGCAGGTTTTTGCTCCAGAAGAGAGGCCGATATTTATATTGAAAGTGGTGCCGTGAAAGTAAACGGAGTGCCAGTCACCGAAATGGGTTTCAAAGTTAAACCCGGAGATGTAGTCAATTTTGATGGGTCTACGGTGACTCCAGGGAAGAAAGAGTATGTCTTGTTGAACAAGCCCAAAAATTTTAGTACTGGAGAAGAAGTGAAAGAACGCAATGTTTTGGATTTGATTCGCAATGCTACCAATGCACCCATAGTGCCCATTGGAAGAATGGATAAAAACACGACGGGATTATTGTTGTTTACCAACGATACGGACATTATCGATAAATTTTCAAAACCCAAACAAAAATCCCCAAAGATTTATCAGGTGAGTTTGGATAAAAATCTAAGATTTGAAGATTTAGAAAAAATAGCATCAGGAGTTCAATTTGAAGAAAATCGTTTGTATGTTGATGAAATTAGTTATGTGGAGGGTGAACCCAAAACGGAAATCGGAATCAAATTAACAACGGCCAACGTGAAAGTGGTTCGAAGTATTTTTGAAAAATTTGGATATAACGTCATCAAAGTAGATCGAGTGGCGTTTGCAGGTTTAACCAAGAAAAATCTTCCCAGAGGAAACTGGAGGTTTTTGACTGAACAAGAAATTATTAATTTGAAGAATTTTTAGCCCTGATTGAAGTGGTTACCCCGCAGGGCAAAAGGCTTGTTTTTCTTTGTATAAAAGGGGCGACCATCCCGAACCTTCGGGAGCCCACTGTATGCTTTAGAAAAACTGTCTTTTGAACGAGGATTAGTAACGAAAAGCAGGAATAGCTCTAACCCGAATTATGCATTAGAAAATCTAGTACATGCTAAAAATACTTCAAAATAAGTCGTTGCTCTCTATTTTATTCCTTCACCATAGCGGTGCTATGCCTCAGTCATGAAAACAGCTTATTTTATTGTATTTTTAGCCTTCATGACGAAGTTCTAATGTATAATTCGGGTTAAAACTAAAAAATCCCGTTTCAACTAGTGATAACGGGATTTTTATTTGAATTAATCAACCTTCTTATTTTGAGGACGTGTTTAATCCTCGTTTTCTTAACAGGGGTTCAATGCTAGGCTCAGAACCTCTGAATTTCTTGTATAATTCCATGGGCTCTTCTGTACCGCCCCTTTCTAATATATTTTTTCTAAACGATTCGGCTTTTTCTTGATTGAAAAGTGAGGTCTTTTTAAATTGATCAAAAGCATCTGTATCCAACACACCTGACCAAATATAGCTATAATATCCCGCCGAATAACCTCCAGCAAATACATGGCTAAAATAATTGGCACGGTGCCTTGGTAAAATGGAGGAAATTAATCCTATTTTTTTCATGGACTCTTTTTCAAAGGCTTCGGCAGTTCCTTTAATTTCTTGAGTGGCCATATGGAAATCCATATCTAAAAAGGAAGAAGCTAAGTATTCCACAGTGGCGAATCCTTGACCATATGTGCCTGCATTTTCTAATTTTTGAATCAAAGCATCAGGAATTACTTCGCCAGTTTGGTAGTGTTTGGCATACATTTTCAAGACTTCTGGGTCTGAAGCCCAATTTTCCATCACTTGTGAAGGTAATTCAACAAAGTCTCTTGGTACATTTGTGCCAGCCAAACTTCTAAATTTTACATCGGACAATAATCCGTGTAAAGCATGTCCAAATTCATGGAAATAAGTAGTTACTTCATCAAAGGTAAAAAGAGCTGGAGCGTTAGCTGAGGGCTTTGAGAAGTTACAAACAATTGAAATCACAGGTGGAATTCTTTTGCCGTCTTTCATGGTTTGTGGACGATAAGACGTCATCCAAGCACCTCCTCTTTTGGAAGCTCTTGGGTGGAAATCCATATATAAGACGCCTAAAACGACACCATCTTTTCCATTGACTTCCCATAATGAAGCCTCTTCATGATAACTCGGTGCTCCTTTGATTTCTTTGAACTGCAATCCGAATAATTCATCACACACCATAAACACTCCTTGGGTGACACTTTCAAGACTAAAATAAGGTTTTAGTTCTTGCTCATCTAAGTCAAACTTAGCCATTTTTATTTTCTCACTATAGTATCTCCAGTCATACGGTTGCACTCCTCCGGTAATTCCTTCAGCTTTCATCATGGCTAAAATTTCAGCTTCCTCTTGTTTGGCTTTCGCTAAAGCAGGAGTCCAAAGCTGGTTCAAAAACTCCATCACTTTTTCTGGTGTTTTTGCCATGGTTTCTTCCAAAGCATAATGAGCATGCGTGGGATAGCCTAGTAAACGAGCTCTTTCCGCTCTGAGGTTGGCAAGTCTGATTGCGTTTTGATTGTTGTCATAAGCGTCGCCATTGTTGCAACGGTTCACATAGGCATTCCAAATAGTAGCTCGTAATTCTCGATTGGCACTGTATTGTAAAAAAGGCATGACACTAGAATTGGACAAAGTAAAAACCCATTTGCCCTCTTTGCCTTTCGCTTTTGCAGTTTCCGCAGCAGCTTCAATAAGATCATTGCTTAAACCATTTAAATCATTCTTTGAGGCAACCACTAATTCAAAATTATTGGTTTCAGCTAAAATATTTTGTCCAAACTTCAACGTCAAAACAGAAAGTTCGCCGTTAATGGCTCTCAGTTTTTCTTTTTCTATAGCATTCAGATTGGCACCACTTCTGACAAATCTTTTATATGTTTTTTCTAAAAGTTTGGCTTCTTCCTTGTTGAGTTTGAGTTTGTCTTTTTGGTTCCAAATTGTTTTAACTCTTTGGAATAAACCCTCATTAAGGTTGATATTATCACTATGTGCCGATATTTCTGGTGCTAGTTCTCGTGCAATAGCTTGAATTTCGTCATTAGTGTTGGCTGAATTCAAGTTGTAGAATACTGTAGAAGCTTTCGTGACTAACTCCCCAGATTTTTCCATTGCCAAAATGGTGTTTTCAAAAGTGGGTGCTTTTGGATTTTTGACAATCGCATCAATTTCAGATTGTTGTTGTTTGATACCTTCTAGTATAGCGGGTTTGAAGTGTTCATTTTTTATCAAGTGAAATGGAGGTACTTCATAGGGCGTGTTATATTCAGTAAAAAAAGGATTGCTAGCAAATGCAGGTGCTACTTCCTGTGCATTCACTCCAAGGATACTTGCATTCATAAGAAGGATAAAAAATAGGTTTTTTGAATTCATTCGTTTTTGAAAATTTATGAATCGTAAAATTAATTTTTACCTCTTTATCGGTATCCCCAATTAACTTTTTTTTGTGACGGCTAAATGCCGTTCTCTCTTTGTACATAAATCCATCCAGTAACACTTTCACCATTTCTGAATTCGATGACATAGAAATAAGTGGCTGTGGGTAGTTCTTTTCCATCGGAAGTTTGTCCCACCCATTCTTGGGTATAGTTTTCCTTTTGGTAGACCTTGACACCATATCGGTTAAAAATGCTGAGGTGTTTAACATTGAGAAGACGCAAATCAAAGAAGTCATTGAGGTTGTCTCCGTTGGGAGAAATGCCTCTTTGGATACCGCAATAGACGGCTTCAATGACATAGCTATTCGTTGCAGAACATCCGTTCACATCGGTTACTGTCGCAAAAAAGGTGAGTGGTAAACTCATACTTCCCGACTGTCCAGCCAAATACTGAGTAACATTAAATGATTCACTATTGTTTCCC
>JBKBOP010000062.1:0-6729 GCA_046293575.1 Flavobacterium sp.
GGAAACAATCTATTGGCTCTTTTAATAACCAAAGTTGTAGTGCTGTGTAAATTTGTATTAATTATCATTTCCCTATCAAAACGTTCTTTTACATCGATGATATGAAGAGGCACTAGTTCACCAGCAAAATCAATAGTTTCAGGGAGCGAAATATTTACAATTTTCTTTTCTACGGTGCTGGTGGTGGTGGATGCAAAGATCATTAGAATACTCACGCCAATTAAAGCGAACCAAAGCACTATTTTTTTTGGGGATATCATTTGTAAAAAGTTTATTATGGTAAAACTACAAAAATTAATTTTTATTCTCCTCCAGTATTATTTTAGGTAAATTTTCATTTAACCATTTGTATCTGTTGATAATCATGATGTGGGTACCACCTTTTAAAATAACACAGTTCTTGATGTATTTTATTGGAAAAACATCATCATCATCACCATGAATATGTACAACTTTATGATCTGCTACTTCTCTATCCCAAAGCATGATGGCTTCCAAAGCCCAATCCAAATAATGTTTATCCCTCATTGCAATAAATTTATCATAGAGCTTGATTCTTTGGTTTACTTTTTCTCCAAAACTAAATCTAGAAATTACATCAATATTACTAACTAATCCTGTGGGTAATATTTTGTAAGCTTTAACTGATTTAGCCCATTTCATCCTCAAAGGAAATTCATTTCTTGTTTTCACGCTGGAAATGA
This sequence comes from Flavobacterium sp., assembly GCA_046293575.1. Lineage (GTDB taxonomy): Bacteria > Bacteroidota > Bacteroidia > Flavobacteriales > Flavobacteriaceae > Flavobacterium. The sequence continues at coordinate 705 of JBKBOP010000062.1, forward strand.
TTATGACTTTCTTAACCTTAATAATTTTTGAAATTTCCTGAACTAAAATACCTCCAAATGAAACACCAATCAAGACAGGATTATCGTGTTTGATATTTTCTGTCATTCTCTGGGCATAAGTGGATATGGATTCATCTGCTAGTGGTTGCATCCATTCTAAAAAAAACATCTCAAATTCTTCTTTTGGGAGATCTATCCTTTCGAATATTTTAGAACTCGCAGCCAAACCTGGCATAAAATAAACTGGTATCTTCAATTTTTAAGTTTTGTTGGCATAAAGATAAAAAATAGATACTGAATACTTTTTGAAAAAACCTTTATCATTTGATTAAATGTTAAATAAACAAAGCTCCTTTTAATTCGTTTTCTAAACCTTTAATTTTTTTGTAAATTTGTATTCGATTTAATTCATTTCCAATAAACTACAACTATGAATACTGAAACTATGGAAATTAAAGATAATCAACTCCTTAGGCAATTTGAAAACCAAACAGAACATGGTTTGCTTATCATGGAGTATGCAATTCAGGAGCGAAAATTATTTTTAACAAAGTTGAAACACTCTGAAAATATTGATGCTGAGTACATAAATGTTTTTATTGAAACGATACTCAACCTTGCCCAAGAAAGAAAATTAAAGGTTGTCCCCACCCACCCAAAAGTAGCATCTATGTTCAGAAAAAATCCTGTGTTTAGAGAAATGTTGCCTCCAGGTATTAAACTATAAAATTATGGCTTGTCCACTTTGTGGTGCCAAAACACATCATTTCTATAATCATAAAGACAGAGAATTTAAGTTTTGTACTAACTGTTTCTCCATTTCTTTAGATTCTAAATACTTTCTTTCTCCCGAGGATGAAAAGAAACGTTATGATCTTCACAAAAACATTTCTACAGATGTTGAATATCAGAAGTTTGTTCGTCCCATCGTCAATGCTATACAAAAGGATTTCACTGAAAAAAACACGGGATTGGACTTTGGTTCAGGAAAGGACTCAGCCATTTTGAAGATGTTAACGGATCATGGTTACAAAATTAAACCTTACGACCCCTTTTATTTGAATGACAAAACCTTACTCAAAAAAACCTACGACTATATTGCTTGCTGTGAGGTGATTGAACATTTTCATAATCCTCATTTCAATTTCAAACAACTTTATAATCTATTGAATCCCGGAGGAAAACTTTATTGTATGACCGAACTATATTCTGAAAACATGAACTTTGATAGTTGGTACTATAAAAACGACCCTACACATGTCTTTTTTTACAATCGCAAAACCATTGAATGGATTGCTATTCGCTATGAATTCAAAAGTGTAAAAATAAAAGACCGACTCATAATTTTTGAAAAACCTTAGTTCTGATTCAATAGTTCTGTTGGTTCTTTTACAAAATTTATTCTCACCAATCCATCTTCATCAATTGATTCTAGTATAACTTCATGAAGAGTATTTACTAAAAATGGATTCCAAGGGGTTTTAATTTTTATATAATTCTCAGTAAAACCATGAATGTATCCTTCCTTGTTTTCTCCTTCAAATAGAACACTTCTTTTGGTGCCTAACTGGCTTTCATAAAAGGCTCTTCGCTTTTTTACTGAAAGCCCCCGAAGCATTTTACTCCTTTTAGCTCTAATATTTGCCGGTACAACTCCATCCATTACAACGGCCTCTGTATTGTCACGTTCAGAATACGTAAAAACGTGTAAATAGGAAATATCTAAATCATTTAAAAAATGATATGATTCTAAAAAATGTTCATCGGTTTCACCCGGAAAACCAACGATGACATCTACACCAATACAGGCATGTGGTATTACATCTTTTATTTTTTGAACTCTCTCAACATATAGCTCCCGCAAATAACGACGCTTCATTTTCTTCAAAATATCATTACTCCCAGATTGTAATGGGATATGAAAATGAGGTACGAATGTTTTGCTTTTACTCACAAAATCAATGGTTTCATTTTTCAAAAGATTAGGTTCAATAGATGAAATACGAAGTCTTTCGATTCCGTTTACTGTATCCAAAGCCTTTACTAAATCTAAAAAAGTATGCTCATGGGTTTTGTTACCAAATTCTCCTTTACCATAGTCTCCGATATTGACTCCAGTGAGTACTATTTCTTTAATTCCTTGAGCCGAAATTTCTGCCGCATTATGTAGCACATTTTCCAAGGTATCACTTCTTGAAATCCCTCTTGCTAATGGAATGGTGCAATAAGTACATTTATAGTCGCAACCATCTTGAACTTTTAAAAAGGCTCTGGTTCGGTCACCAATGGAATAACTTCCAACGTAAAAGTTAGCATCCTCAATTTCACAAGAATGAACTTCGCCTAAATCGTTTTTAGTAAGATCATTTAAATAATCGGTAATTTTAAATTTTTCTGTTGCTCCAAGTACTAAATCCACTCCATCCACGGCAGCTAACTCTTCGGGTTTTAATTGTGCATAACAACCTACTGCGGCAACAAACGCATTTGGATTACATTTAAGTGCTTTTCTAACAATTTGTTTGAATTGTTTGTCGGCATTGTCTGTCACCGAACAGGTATTGATTACGTAGATATCTGCCTTATCCTCAAAATCAACCCGATCAAACCCCTCTTTTTCAAAAGACCTTGAAATGGTGGAAGTTTCAGAAAAATTTAATTTGCAACCCAATGTATAAAAGGCTACTTTTTTTAGGTTTGCTGCATTTTTATTCATCAATGACATTGTTCAAACTGTAATTAATATCTTTACCCTTGGTGAAGGGATGCAAATTTACATACAAATCCCGGTTTTATGAAAAAAAAGAAATTATACCTGTTATTAATAAGACCTTGTTTATCATTGTTTTGCATTGTTTTTTTACTCTTTTCTTGTAAACAAACGAAAACTCATTTTGATGATACGCAAGTTTTCAGGTATAATGAAAGTGCAAATATATCCTCGTTAGACCCAGCATTTTCCAAATCCCAAAACAATATTTGGATATGCAATCAACTATTTAACGGACTAGTGCAACTAGATGACAGTTTGAAAATTCAACCTGATATTGCACACCGATGGGAAATCTCAGAAGATGGAACGCGATATCTATTTTTTTTGAGAGATGATGTCTATTTTCACAAGAATTCCATCTTTGGGATTGACAGCACTAGAGCGGTAAAAGCAAAGGACTTTGTGTATAGTTTTGAACGGCTAACATCTCCAAAAGTCGCATCGCCTGGAGGATGGATTCTTCAAAATACTGAATTTTACAAAGCTATAAATGATAGTATTTTTGAAATAAAATTACAAAAGCCTTTTCCAGCATTTCTGGGCCTTATGAGTATGAAGTATGCTTCGGTAGTTCCACAAGAACTATCCGAATATGCTGATTGGGATTTTAGAGGGAATCCCATTGGAACAGGACCTTTTCAATTTAAGTTATGGGAAGAAAATATTAAACTCGTTCTTAGAAAAAATCCATTGTATTTTGAAAAAGATGTTAATGGGAATCGACTACCCTATCTTGAAGCCATTGCTGTCTCTTTTCTTCCTGATAAACAAAGTGGGTTTTTAGAATTTATTCAAGGGAAATTAGATTTTATCTCTGGACTTGACCCCTCTTATAAAGATGAAATCCTAACGCCTTTGGGCGAGCTTCAACCCAAATATAAAGATCGCATCAAAATGATTGCTGGTCCCTACTTAAATACTGAATATTTGGGATTTAGACTGGATGCAAAAAACCCCGTTATTAATGACCTTAATATCAGAAAAGCACTGAATTATGGCTTTGATAGAAAAAAAATGATTGCCTATCTCAGAAACAATATGGGAATACCTGCTACTAGCGGAATAATCCCTCAAGGTTTACCTGGGTTTAATCATCAAGAGGGCTATGATTACCAACCACAAAAAGCTAAAGAATTGGTGAAAGACTATATTGAAAAGACTGGAAATAAAAACCCAAAAATAACATTGAGTACCAACGCCACTTACATCGATATTGCAGAATTTCTTCAACGTGAATGGCAAAAAATTGGTATTGATGTTTCTATAGATTTAAACCCACCCGCAACCTTACGACAAGCTATTGCGACGGGGAAAGTTTCATTTTTTAGGGCAAGTTGGATTGCAGACTATCCCGATGCTGAGAATTATCTTTCTTTGTTTTATAGTAAAAATTTTGCTCCCAATGGCCCCAATTATACCCATTTCACAAATCAAGTATTTGATAAACTTTATGAATCGTCGTTAAAAGAGACTGAAATAGAAAAAAGAGAACGATTATATCAACAAATGGATAGTATCATTATAAGTGAGGCTCCCATTATTCCATTATTCTATGATAAAGCCGCACGTTTCACTCAAATGAATATAGAAGGACTTGGAATTAATCCTTTGAATTTATTGTCATTAAAGAGGGTTAAAAAGAATTAATCTTTCCTGTATTTTTTGGATTCCTCAAAAACATGTTCCATGATTCGTTCATCTACCTCAGTAAACTCGACATTTCTTCTCGACATGACAATTCTAGCAGTTTGAAAAGCCTTAGAGGTCAAATAGGTTGAAAATCCAGAAGCTCCTCCCCAAGAAAAACTTGGCACAAAATTCCTTGGAAAACCACTTCCAAAAATATTAGCACTCACCCCCACAACGGTTCCTGTATTGAACATCGTATTGATACCACATTTGCTATGGTCTCCCATCATGAGCCCACAAAATTGCAGACCCGTTTTTTCAAATCTTTCTGAACTATAACTCCAAAGTTTCACTTCTTCATAGTTGTTTTTAAGATTTGAATTATTGGAATCTGCACCAATATTACACCATTCTCCCAAAACTGAATTTCCTAAAAAACCGTCATGACCCTTATTGGAATAGGAGAACATGACACTATTGTTCACCTCACCACCCACTCTACAATGAGGCCCAATAGTGGTTGCACCATAAATTTTTGCTCCCATTTTCACTTGAGCCTCTTCACACAATGCAAAGGGTCCGCGAATCACAGAACCCTCCATAATTTCTGAATTTTTACCAATATAAATGGGGCCTGAAGAAGCATTTAATGTAACAAACTCCAATTTTGCCCCTTTCTCGATAAAAATATTTTCGGGAGCAATAACGTTAACCGACTTTGAAATAGGTTGAGAAGTTCTATCGGCGGTAATTAAATCAAAATCTTCCCTGAGTGCTAAGTCATTTTTAGAAAAAATATCCCAACTATTTTCGATTTTGATACAATCTTCTTGAAATTCAATGGATTCATAAGTATCAAAATCAACTTCTTCTTGGGTATCTTTGGTATAGAACGCCACTACTTCATCTTCTTTAAAAATGACCTGATTAGGTTCAAGTGCCAGAATCATTTCAGCTAATACTTCATTGGGTAAAAATGAAGCATTAATCATAATATTATCATCCATTTCGACCATGGGATATTTTTCCATGAGATATTCCTCAGTCAAAGTCGTTGTGGTATAACCTAAATACTTTTCCCATTTTTCTCTAATGGTTAAAATCCCTATTCGTAAATCTGCCACGGGCCTTGTAAAAGTGAATGGAAGTAGTTGATTTCTATTTGGACCATCAAAAAGGATGTAGTTCATGATTGATTTTTTTGTGAACCAAAGATAAAAAAAGTCCCGATTTCTCGAGACCTATTTTATTATTATTGGTAAGGTTGGCTATTGTTTGATTAACTTCTGTGAAGACTGTAATCCGTTACTATCCGTTATTGAAATAATATAAACTCCATTTGTTAATGATTGAACATCAATCGAATTTCTTTGATCTAATTCAGCACTTAGCACTTTTCTACCATTAATATCAAAAATATCTGCTTTTGAAAGTGCCATTTCACTTTGAATATGGATTTCATTTTTCACTGGATTTGGATAAACCACAAAGGATGCAGCAGTATTTTCATTAACACCAAGCGTCATTCCTTCAAGAACAAACACATTAGAATTGATTGTTGGATTGTCGATAATATCGATAATGCCAGAAGGCCATTTGATAACGACTTGATTTATGGCGGTA